>DWYI01000037.1 GCA_019118765.1 Candidatus Allofournierella merdavium
CTCCACGCTCATCTGCATGGTGTCGGTGCGCACGCTCACCGCCACCTGGGCCGCGCCGCTCTCCGGCGTGGACTGGTTGATGGTGACCACGCTGCCCCCCGCCGCGCTGATGCCCGCCAGCAGCGCCTGCAAGGCGCCGGTCTCGTCCAGCAGGGTGGCCAGCACGGTGATGACCTTGCGGCTGTTGCGGGCGTCGAACACGCAGTCCTTATATTTGTAAAACGCGCTGCGGGACAGCCCCGCCTGCCGCGCCGCCGACGAGATGTTGCGCACCGCGCCGCTGGCCAGCAGTTCCTTTGCCTTGAGCACCTTGATGAACACATCCGGCAGGATGCTGGCGTCCACCAGCAAGAAACGACGTTCCATACTTTCCCTCCGGGCCCTGTTTCCGGGCCAGCTTTTCCGGCGCAATTGTGCTCGAAATGAGCACATCTGTGTCCGAAAACGTTACAACGGTTATACTATACCACTTTGCCATGCCAAAGTGCAAGGCCGCGGGCCCCTCCGCGGCAATTTTCGGCATATGGGGCACTTTCCGGCTTTTTCGCCCCCTTGCGTTTGCACACAATGTACAAAGAGCCCCTTCTGTTCGCGTGTGGCGAACAGAAGGGGCTCTTTTCTCTTGCCGGATCAGGGATGCAGGGTGCAGTAGCCGGGCATATTGTCGGCGGTGTAATAGCCCACCGCCGTGTTGGGGCAGTTGACGGCCAGTTCGCCGGTATCCACGCAGTAACGGGCGGTCTGCACATCCTCGCTCACCGGGAAGGCCTTCACCTCCAGGTCGGCCTGGATGGTGTCCATCAGCTGCTTCCACGCCTTCTGGATGGGCTTCGCGTTCTGGCCCTTCTTGACCTTGGTGATGTCATAGGGCTGGTCGTAGCCCCACCACACGCCGGTGACGTAGTAGGGGGTCAGGCCCACGAAGGTGAAATCGTGGTTGTCGGTGGTGGTGCCGGTCTTGGCGGCGGCCTCCATCTCGCCGGCGGGCATGATGGTGGTGCCGGCGGTGCCGTTGGGGCCCAGCACGCCCTGAAGCAGCCGGTTCATGATCATGGCGGTGCTGGGCTTGATGGCCTGGGTGTGCACCACGTTGACGGTGTTGTCCAGAATGACCTCGCCGGTGACGGCGTTCTCCACGATGGTGTACAGGTGGGGGGTGACATACTCGCCGCCGTTGCCGAACATCTGGTAGGCGCTGGTGAGCTCCATCAGGCTGATGCCCTTGGAGAAGCTGCCCAGCACCATGGGGGCGTAGTCGGCGTCCGCCTCGGTGAGGTGGGTCATGCCCAGGGTGTCGCGGGCGAAGCTGTACATATAATCCTTGCCCACCCGCTGCCCCACCCGCACCGCGATGGTGTTCTTGGAGCGGGCGATGGCGGTGTTCACGGTCACAAGAGCGCCGTCGCCGGGGCCCTCATAGTTGGTGGGCCAGTCCTGCCAGATGTCGGGGTTGGCCAGCACCTCCGGCGCGTCGTTCTCGTACATCTGGGCACCGTACTGGGGGTAGGACGGCCGCAGCATGGTTTTGACGATCTTGCCCACGCCCAGATCGGGCAGGGCGCTGGAATAGTGGATGAGCCCCGAGTCGATGCCCAGGGAGTAGGCCGCCAGCGGCTTCATGGTGGAACCCACCGACCGCTGGGTGCCGCCGTACTCGGGGGCCACCGCCCGGTTGAGCCCCAGGTCGGTGGTCTTTTCACCCAGGCCGCCCACCAAGGCCAGCACCTGCCCGGAGTAGTCCATGGTGAGCATGGCCGACTGGGTGCGGGCATTGTAGTAATACACCGGCTCGCCGTCATCGTTGGTGCCGGTCTTGTAGGTGCCGTCGTCGTTCACCACGATGTTCTCCAGTTCGGCCGGGTCGGGCACCTGGCTCTGGAGCACCTCCTCTTCATGCCACAAGGCCGGGATGGCGTCGTCGGCGTTGAGCATGATCTTCTCCATTTCCTCCTGGATGTAGGGGTCCATGGTGGTGTAGATGCGCAGGCCGCCGTTGTAGATGAGGTTGTGGGCCTCGGCGGCGGTGTAGCCCAGTTCGTCCTGCAGCTGCTGGAGCAGCATCTTGTACACCGCGTCGGCGAAGTAGGAGTTGTTGGAGGAGGTGGTGATCACGTCCGCCTCCTTCTCCTCCGCCAGCACCAGCGGGCTGGACACCGCCTCGTTGTACTCCGAGTCGGTAAGCTTGCCCTGCTCGTGCATCAGCTGCAGGATCCAGTTGCGCCGCTGCAGGTGCTGCTCGGGGTTGGTGTAGGGGTTGTAGCCGGTGGGGTTCTTGGTGATGGCCGCGATGCTGGCGCACTCCGCCGGCGACAGGTCCGCCAGGTTCTCCACATTGAAATAGTTGGACGCGCCCGCCTTGACGCCGGCGATGGAGCCGGACAGGCTCACCGTGTTCAGGTAGGCCTCCAGGATGGTGTCCTTGTCGTAGCGCTTGTCCAGCCCCAGGGCGCGGAAGATCTCCCGCAGCTTGCGGTCCACCGAGACGTCGTCGTCGCCCAGGATGTTCTTGATGAGCTGCTGGTCCAGGGTGGAAGCGCCCTGCATGCTGTCGTAGATGGGGAAGCCCAGCTTGGTGGCCACATAGTTGATGGTGGCCGCGATGGTGCGCTTGAAGTTCACACCGCTGTGCTCATAAAAGTCCTTGTCCTCCACGCAGATGAAGGCCCACTTGAGATAGGGGTTGGTCTCGATCTCCTGCAGGTCCACCCACTCCCGGTCGTTGCTGTCGTGCCACTCCTCGGTGACCACCCACTCGCCGGTGTCGTGGTCCCTGGCCAGCAGCTGGCTGGTCTGGGCCAGTTCCAGGTTGTTCAGGTCCAGCAGTTCGGCGTCGTTGGCGGTGATCTCCACCGCGTACAGGCTCAGCAGCACGGCCAGCACGCTGCCCACCATCACGCCCAGGCAGATGCAGGCAGCGATGAACTTCATGAAGCCCTTGAAGATGCGCAGGGCTCTGGGCTGCTTTTTGCCGTTGCGGGGGCGCCGTTCGCCCCCCTCCTCCCCTGCCGGCTGGCCGGCGGGGCGGGTCGCGCGCCGGGGCGACGAGGAGATGCGGGAAGGGCCGTTTTTGCCGCCGGTGCGGGCGGAAGCGCCGCGGCCGGGGGCCGCGCCGCCATGGGCCGCGTCCGATCGGTTGAGTTTCCGGCCCTGGCCGCCGCCCGCGCTGTGGGCGCCGGAGGTGCCGGCGCCGTCGGGCCGCCGGATGTTGCGATGCTCGTTGGATTCTATGGGGACCGCCTCCTTTGCGGAAAGATCAATGGTTCCTGTGTCGTCCGGGCCTTTTTGTGCAAACGAAAACAGACGGCCGCGGACCGCCATGTTGGTATTATACCACAACCCCGCCCTCCAAGTACAGTGAAATCCCTTTGAAAATTGTTTGAACAGCGTTCACCGCGCCCATACTGGCCGTGAAAGGGGGGTTTGAGGATGACAAAACTCTGGGTCTCGCTGGTGGCGGTGCTGTGCGCGGCGAGCCTTGCGCTGAGCCTTTTCTGGATGGTCCGCCCCGCCCGCCAGGACGGGGACGCCGCCTCCGCCGCGCCCTACCTGCTGAAGGATTACGGCGGCAAACTGGCGGTGTTCACGCCCGGCGGCAGCGAGCCGCTGCGGGTCTACGAGGTCTACACCCGCCTTTTGCCCGAGGGGGACGTGACCGCGCTGCAGCAGGGCATCCCGGTGGAGAGCGAAGAGCGGCTGGACCGGCTGCTGGAGGACTTCGGCGCCTGAGGCGGCCTTTGCGCCCGCCGGGCCCCGCCGCCCCCGTACCGGCGCCGCGGCCGGCCTCTTCCTCTTTTGCCGCGCCTTGCCCGCCGCCGTTTTTGCCTTTTCCCCGGTTTGCCTGTGCCGCGGGGCCGCCCGCCCCGACGGCCCTTTTCGGTTGCTTTTGGCCGGGGGCTATGGTACAATGAATTTGTAAAAATTTGTAACAAACGGAGGCGTCACCGTGGACCTTTTACGCAGTGATTTCGACCCCACGCTGGTTTTGCAGCAAAAGCGGCGCTTGAAGCGGGAACTTTTGCAAAAAGAGGGCCTCGTCCCCAAAAAGGTGGCCATCCTGAGCGGCAGCACCATCGGCGAGATCAAAAACATCCTGGAACTGTTTTTGCTGGCCAACGGCATCCGGCCGGAATTCTACGAGGGCGGCTATTCCCTGTTCTATGAAAACCTGGTGTTCGACGACGGCTCGCTGAAGGGCTTCGCGCCGGACTTCATCTACATCCACACCAGCCAGCGGAACCTGAAACTCTGGCCCGAGGCCCAGGACGACGCCGCGGCCTGCGAGGAGAAGCTGAACGCGGAGTACGCCCGCTTCGAGCAGGCGGCCAGGACGGCGCTGGGCTTCGGCTGCCCGGTGATCATCAACAATTTCGACCTGCCCCTCTACCGTGTGATGGGCAACCGGGAGGGGGTGGATGTGCACGGCCGGGTGCGCTTTGTGCGGCGGCTGAACGAGAAGCTGGCGGCGCTGGCCGAGTCCACCCCGAACCTGTACATCAACGACCTGGCCTACCTGCAGGCCCTCTACGGCATGGACCGGTTTAGCAGCGTCACCGCCTGGTACGCCTACAAGTACGCGGTGAGCCTGGAGTGCCTGCCCTATCTGTGTCAGAGCGTGGCCAACATCATCAAGAGCCTTCTGGGCAAGAACAAGAAGGCCCTGGCCCTGGACCTGGACAACACCCTCTGGGGCGGCGTCATCGGCGACGACGGGGCCGAGGGCATCGTGATGGGCAGCGAGACCCCCGCCGGCATGGCCTACGCCGAGTTCCAGGGCTACCTGAAGGAGCTGGGCAAGCTGGGGGTGCTGCTGAACGTGTGCAGCAAAAACGAGGAGGCCATCGCCCGCACCGGCTTTGACCGGGCGGACAGCGTGCTGAAGGCCGACGACTTCCTCTGCTTCAAGGCCAACTGGGAGCCCAAGCACCTGAACATCGCCGCCATGGCCAAGGAGATCAACATCCTGCCCGAGAGTTTCGTCTTTGTGGACGACAACCCCGCCGAGCGGGAGATCGTGCGCCGGGAACTGCCCATGGTCACGGTGCCGGAGCTCACCAGCCCCGAGGAGTACATCGCCGCCATCGACCGGGCGGGGTACTTTGAGGTGACCACCCTCTCGGCGGACGACAAAAAGCGGGCCGAGATGTACAAGCAGAACGCCCAGCGCGCGGCGCTGGAGCAGAGTTTCGGCAACTACGATGACTACCTCAGGAGCCTTGACATGGTGTGCGAGATCGGCGCCTTCGACGCGCCCCACGCCGAGCGCATCACCCAGCTGATCAACAAGACCAACCAGTTCAACCTCACCACCCGCCGCTACACCGCCGCCGAGGTGGAGGCCCTGCTGGACAACGATGAGTACATCACCCTCTACGGCCGCCTGGTGGACAAGTTCGGCGACAACGGCCTGGTCACCGCCCTGATCGGCCACCGGCAGGGGGACGTGCTGGACATGGACCTGTGGATCATGAGCTGCCGCACCTTCAAGCGGCGGCTGGAGCACGCCATGTTCGACGAACTGGTGCGCCGGGCCGCCGCCGCGGGCGTCAGGACCATCGTGGGCCACTACTACCCCACCGCCAAAAACTTGCTTGTGAAGGATTTTTATGCTACAATCGGCTTTGTAAAAACCGCCGAGGACGAGGCCGGCAACTGCACTTTTGAGTTCACCGGCTTCGAGGGCTACCAGCCCCAGTGCGGCGTGATGGAGATCAAACGGGTGTGACCCGAAAAGGAGCGTAACAATGGATAAGCAGAGCATTTTCGAGGCCGTGCAGGAGATTTTCCGCGACAACTTCGACGACGAGGACCTGGTCATCACCCGCGAGACCTGCGCCGACGACATCGAGGACTGGGACAGCCTGGAGCAGATCAACCTGCTCACCGCCATGGAGAAGAAGTTCGGCCTCAAGTTCAAGCTGGAGGACGTGCGCGGGCTGGAAAACGTGGGCGACCTGCTGGACCTGATCGAGCGGCTCACCGCCTGATCGTATGCTGTGAAAAGGCCGGGCACCTGCCCGGCCTTTTTTAAAAGACGAAGGAGTTTTGCACCCATGAACAGCTACACCCTGGCCGACCTTGCCCCCGGCATGACCGCCAGCTTCACCGTCACCGTCACCGAGGCGATGATGGACGCATTTTACACCATCACCGGCGACGACAGCCCCATCCACATGGACGCGGAGTACGCCGCCGGCCGGGGCTACCCCGGCCGGGTGGTCTACGGCATGCTGGGAGCCAGCCTTTTCTCCACCCTGGCGGGGGTGTACCTGCCGGGAGAGCACTGCCTGCTGCACAGCGTGGAGGCCAAGTTCGCCAAGCCCGTTTTCATCGGCGACACCCTCACCGTCACCGGCAAGGTGACCGAGGTGAACGACACCTTCGGCGAGATCACCGTCAAGGCCACCATCGAGAACCAGAACGGCCAGAAAGTCACCCGCGGGCTCATCAAGGCCGGCGTGGCCAGATAAGGAGGACCTATGAGCAACGTCTATCTCATCACCGGCGCGTCCAGCGACGTGGGCTGCGCCCTCATCCGCCGGCTGTACCAGCCGGGGGATCTGTTCATCGCCCAGGGCGCGGGCGACCTGGCGGGCCTGGCCGAATTGTGCCAGGAACACCCCGGCGCCATCCGCACCTACGACGTGGACCTGACCAACGAGAAATCGCTGAAGGTCTTTATCGAGGATGTGCAGGCAAACTGCCCCGCCCCCACCCACTTTGTGCACCTGCCCGCGCTGCGGGTGGTGAACACCAAATTCAAAAAATTTGACGAGGAGCGCTTTGAAAAGGACCTGAGCGTGCAGCTGCGCAGCGCGGTGGCGCTGTGCAAAGCCTTCCTGCCCGCCATGGCCAAGGCCAAAAAGGGCCGGGTGCTGTTCATGCTCACCAGTTACCTGCTGGGGATGCCCCCCAAGAACACCGCCGCCTACATCATGGTCAAGAGCGCTTTGGGCGGCCTTGCCAAGAGCCTCGCCGCGGACTACGCCCCCCATGGCGTCACGGTGAACTGCGTGGCCCCCAGCATGATGGAGACCAAATTCCTGGCCGACACCAGCGACCTGATCGTGCAGGCCAGCGCCGAGGCCAACCCCATGGGCCGCAACGCCACCCCGGCGGACGTGGTGCCCGCCATGGCCTTCCTGCTCAGCGACGAGGCCGGCTTCATCACCGGCGTCACCCTGCCCATCACCGGAGGCAGCGCCCTGTGAGCGCCCCGGTGCTGCGCCTCGCGCATCCGGACGAGGCCCAAAGGGTAGTGGATTTCATCAACGCCAACTTCGACTGGAAGCTGCCCCTCGTAAACAGAGAGGAATATTTCAGTTTTTATTACCGCAGCGGAGAACAGCTTCAGTTCGCCCTGGCGGAGGAGGAGGGCCGGCTGTTGGCGGTGGCCGGCTACATACGGGCCGCGAACGCCCCCGGCGCCGACGTATGGGTGTCGGTGTGGGTGGCCCAAAAGGGCCACAACGGAGTGGGCCTGGAGCTGATGGCCGCCCTGCCGCGCCTCACCGGCGCGGGAGTGGTGGCCTGCAACAACATCCGCCCCAAAACCATGGCCTTTTACCGCTTTCTCGGCTGGCACGCCGGGCGGGTGGGCCACTTTTACCGGCTGGCGGGCCTTCCGGAGTACCGGCTGGCGAAGATCGCCGACCCCACCGTGCTGCCCGCCGGGGGCGACCTTTCGCTGGAACCGGTGGCGGACGCGGCCGCCCTGGCGGCGCTGGGCATGCCGGCCAGCCCCCACACCCCCCGCAAGGACGTGTGGTACATGGGCCGGCGGTATTTCGCCTTTCCCCACCTGACCTATTCGGTGTACGCCGCAAAGGCGGGCGGGCGGCTGCTGGCCTATCTGGTCTGCCGCGTGGTGGACAGCGGCCAGGGCAAAGCCCTGCGCATCGCGGACTTCGTGGGCGACACCGCCCTGTTGCCCCGTCTGGGGGCCGCCGTCGACCGGCTACTGAAGGCCAGCGGCGCGGAGTACGCCGAGTGCTACTGCGCCGGGGTGGACCCGGCGGTGATGGCGGCGGCGGGCTTTTCCGAGCGCAAAGAGGGGGACGCCAACATCCTGCCCAATTACCTGCAACCGCCCCTCTTTGAGAACACCGAGTATTACTATTTCACCAGCGACCCCGCGCGCTTTGTGCTCTTCAAGGCCGACGGCGACCAGGACCGGCCCAACCTGCCGGCCACCTGACGGCGGCTGGCCATCCCCTTTCCGGGGCTTTCCCTCGTCTTATTCCGCCGGCAGGCCGCCGGCGGCCACATAACAAAAGGAGGCTGCGGTATGAATACAATGGTACTGGGCATTGCCGGCGGTACCGGCAGCGGCAAGACCACCCTGACAAGGCGGCTGAAGGAGCGCTTCGGCGATCAGATCAGCGTCATCAGCCACGACAACTACTATAAACGTCAGGACGAGTTGACCTATGAGCAGCGCTGCCTGACCAACTACGACCACCCCGACGCCTTTGACACCGACCTGATGGTGGAGCACCTGAAGGCGCTGAAGGCGGGCGAGACGGTGCTGTGCCCGGTGTACGACTTTTCCCAGCACAACCGCTCGGATGACTTTATCCAGATCCGCCCGGCGCCGGTGATTTTGGTGGAGGGCATCCTGATCTTCGCCAGCCCCGAGTTGTGCGACCTGATGGACATCAAGGTGTATGTGGACACCGACGCCGACGTGCGCATTCTGCGGCGCATCGTGCGGGATGTGAAGAAGCGGGGCCGCACGCTGGACAGCGTGGTCACCCAGTACCTGACCACCGTCAAGCCGATGCACGAGCAGTTCGTGGAGCCCAGCAAACGCCGGGCGGACCTGATCATCCCCGAGGGCGGCAAGAACCAGGTGGCGGTGGAGATGCTCATTCACCGTCTGGAGAGCCATCTGGCCGGCGAGAGCGAGGACTGAACGCCTCCCCCCTTCGTGGCCCGTGCGCATCCCTCCGGCCGCTTTTCCTCCGGTCTCCCGCGGCCTTTTCAAGGCCGCCGGCAGCCCATCCGCCGCGCCCGCCCCGGCACATCGGCAACCCCCTTCCCCACAAAAACAAAAATCGCCGCGCGCAGCCCTTCTCAGGCTGCGCGCGGCGTCTTTTTATCGTTGGGCGTCGGGCAGGTCATTCCCCCTGCCCCATCACGTCGGCCACCAGATGCCCGAACTGCTGCATCATCTCGATGCCCTCGGCGGGCGGCTCGTCCTGGGTGCCGTAGCTGGTGAACACCGACAGGATATAGGGGCGCTGGCTGTAGCAGATGCCCATGTCGTGAAAGGCGCTGTCCCAGCTGCCGTACTTCTTGGCGGCGGGGGCCGGGAACCAGAGATAATCATGCTGGGCGTCCAGAAATGCCTGTTTCAGCTGTTCGGCGTCTTCGGTGCCGGTCTCGAAATAGTCGTAGAGGGCCTGCATCGAAAGGCCCCCGTCCTGGGCGGTGACCCAGCCGTGGATGCCCTCCTCGGCGGTGATCTCGCAGCCCTCGGGGGAGGCAAAGCCCAGCTGGGCCAGGAAATCCTGGAAACCGGTGTCCGCGGTGGCGGGCCACATCCCCGCAAGGCCGTGGGCGGCGTCGTTGGAGCTCACCGTGATCATCTTGTAGATGCGGTCCCACCCGGTAGAGCCGTTCCAGCTGCTGTCCAGGTCGATCTCCCCCGTCTCGTCCTTCTGGCACAGCCACAGGGCGTAGGGCGCTTTCAGGGTGCTGGCGCAGTAGAATCCCGCCGATTCCCCATAGGTGTATGTATCGCCGGTGACAAGGTCCCGCAGCCACACCGACACCGAGCCGGGCTGGCCGTCCAGAAACGCGTCCAGCTGCGCCGCCGCCTCGTCGGTGAGCAGCGTCTCGGGCAGCGGAGTGGGCGCGGGGGTGGGCGCGGGAGTGGCGGGCGCGGCCGAACTTGCCGGCCGGGACGCCGATGCGGGCGTGCCGCCCTCCACATCCTCTCCGTTCACCGGCAGCGCGCTCTCGCTCCAGTACCACAGCGCGGCCAGCATGGCGCACACCGCCAGCACCAGCAGCACCAGCGTGGGGGCGGGACTGGCTGTTTTTCGTCTCGATGTCTGCTTCCTCGCGGCCATTCCGAAATTCATCTCGCTTTCCCTGCCCGCGCCGAAGGGCGGGCATACCACTATTATAGACCCGTTTCGGTGGTTTTCCAGACCCGGCCGCCATTTTTTTCGGTTTGCCGCATGTATTTTTACAACTTGGAAACCTCAGGGCGCAAAAAAAAGGGGGGGCGAGCCGCCCCCCTCGGTATTCGGTTTTACCAGAGATTCATCACCTGATGGTACATGTCGATGTAGGAGTGGGCGGAGGTGTTCCAGCTGAAGTCACACTGCATGGCGCGGCGCACCAGCACCGGCCAGCCGTCCTTGCGCCAGTAGCCCTCCTTGGCCCGCCAGCAGGCCTCGTACAGGTCGTGTGCGTTGTACTGCTGGAAGGTGAAGCCGTTGCCCCAGCCGTCGCCGGAGTCGTGGATGGAGTCCTTCAAACCGCCGGTCTCCCGCACCACGGGGATGGTGCCGTAGCGGCAGGCCACCATTTGAGCCAGGCCGCAGGGCTCCGACTTGGAGGGCATCAGGAAGATGTCCGCGCCGGCGTAGATCTGCCGCGCCAGCGGGGGCACAAAGCCGATGTACACCCCCACCCGGCCGGGGTGCCGCCCCGCCAGGTCGTTGAAGAAGGCCTCGTAGGCGTGTTCACCGCTGCCCAGGATCACCAGCTCGATGCCCTGGTCCAGCAGGCCCTCGGCCACGTCCCGCACCAGGTCCACGCCCTTGTGGCCCACCAGCCGGGTGACCATGGCCATCACGGGGCTGCCGTCCTGAGCAAGGCCGAACTGCTCCTGCAGGCGGCGCTTGCACTCCGCCTTGCCCTCGGAGAAGGTGTCGGCGTTGTAGTGGGCGGGGATGTTGGGGTCGGTCTCGGGGTTATAGCTGTCCACGTCGATGCCGTTGAGGATGCCGCAGAGTTTATACTGCTTCTGGCGCAGCAGGCCGTCCAGCCCGTGACTGAACCAGGGGTCCAGGATCTCCTGGGCATAGGTGGGGCTCACGGTGCTCACCTTGTCGCTGGTCTCGATGGCGCCCTTCATAAAGTTGGCGCAGCCGTCGTACTCCACAATGTGCGCGTCCCGCTTGCCGATGCCGCAGGTGTCCTCCAGGATGTCCAGGCCATACTTGCCCTGGTACTGGATGTTGTGGATGGTGAACACAGTCTTGATGCGGCTGTACTTGTCCAGATGGCGGTAATAGAGGTTCAGATACACCGGCACCAGGGCGGTCTGCCAGTCGTTCGCGTTGATCACATCGGGGGTGAAATCGGTGTAGAAGAGCATCTCCAGCACCGCGCGGCTGAAGAAGGCAAAGCGCTCGCCGTCGTCGTAAAAGCCGTAGAGGCCGGCGCGCTTGAAGTAGTACTCGTTGTCCAGGAAATAGAAGGTCACGCCGTCCCGCTTTGCCGTGAACAGGCCGCAGTACTGGCTGCGCCAGCCCACCGGCACGCTGAAGTTGGTGATATATTCCAGCTGGTCGCGCCCGCGCAGATCGCCGTACAGCGGCATCACCACCCGGCAGTCCACCCCGTTTTGCGCCAGCGCTTTGGGCAGGCTGCCGGCCACATCGCCAAGGCCCCCGGACGCCGCCCAGGGATTCGCCTCGCTCGCGCAGAATAAAACGTTCATACAATTCCTCCTTGTGTTATGGGGAGGGGGCGGGGGCCCTGTGCAGGGCCCCCGCCCCTGGGGAGAGAGTCAGAGGGCCAAGGGCCCTCCTTTGGCATTATACGGTGCTGTTTTTCGCCACATACACCGGGAAGGTATCGCTGCCGGACAGAGATTTGTCGGTGGTGATCTTCACGTTCTTGTCGGTCACCACATACTCCACCTGCGCGCCCGGCTCCACCACGGTGTTCTGCATCAGCACACAGTTCTTCACCTTGGCGCCCTTCTTCACCTTCACGCCGCGGAAGAGCACGCAGTTCTCCACCTCGCCCTCGATGATGCAACCGTCGGCCACCACGCTGTTCTTCACATGGCTGTCCATGGCATAGCGGGTGGGGGCGTTGTCGTGCACCTTGGTGTACACCGGCAGGTCGGCGGGGAACAGCGCGTCCAGGTTCGCCGGGTCCAAAAGGCGCATGTTCTCCTCAAAGTAGGTGCGGCAGTCGGCGATGCGGGCGGTGTAGCCGGTGTACTCGTAGCCCTGCACGTTCAGCAGTTCCAGATTGCGGGCCAGGATGTCCTTTTCAAAATAGACCAGGCCCCGGATGGTGGCGTCCTTCACCATGGTGATGAGGGTCTCCCGCTGGATGATGTACACGTTCATGGACAAGTTCTGCACGCCGGGGCGGTAGTCGTTGGAGAGCAGTTCGGTGACCCGGCCGTCCTGGATGCGCAGGGTGTAGTTGTCATCCTTCATGCCCAGGGGGATCTCCCGGCGCTCGTACATCACGGTCACGTCGGCGCCGGTGGTCACATGGGCCTCGATCAGCTTGTTCACGTCAAAGTTATAGGCGATGTTGGCGTCGCTCATCACCACATATTCCTCTTTCTGGCTCTCCAGAAAGCCCACGATGCTGGCCAGCGCCTCCACACGGCCGCGGTACATCTTCACGTTGGCCTCGGCGTAGGGGGGCACCAGGTTCAGGCCGCCCCGCTTGCGGGTGAGGTCCCACTCACGGCCGGAGCCCAGATGGTCCATCAGGGAGTGGTAGTTCTGCTTGACGATGATGGAGATGTTGCTGATGCCCGCGTTGGCAAAACTGGACAGCACGAAGTCGATCATGCGGTAGCGCCCGCCGAAGGGGATGGACGCCATCGTGCGATGGGTCACCATCTCGGGGATCAGGTTGTCGTGCGCGTTGGGGAAAATGATGCCCAGGGCATCCGTGTTGGACTTTACCATTGCTCCTCACCATCCTTTACGTCTTTGACCACCATGGCCTTGGGGCCCACCTTGGCGTTCTGGCCGATGGTAACGCCCTCGCCCACCACGGCGACGCCCCAGTTTTCCAGGTTGTCCATATCCTCGGGGCGCTCGCCCACCACGGCGCCGGCCTTGACGGTCACGTTTTCGGCCACGATGGAATAGCGCACCTTAGCGCCCGGCTCGATCACCGAGCCCGGCATGATGATGGAGTCCTCCACCACGGCGCCCTCGCCCACCTTGACGCCGGCGAACAGCACGCTCTGCACCAGCTTGCCTTCCACCTTGCAGCCCTCGGTGACCATGGAGTTGTCGATCTCGGCGCTGGCGCCCACCCACTGACCGGGCATGCCGGAGTTGCGGGAGTAGATCTTCCACTCCTCGCTCCAGACGTCCAGCGGCATCTTGGGATTGAGCAGGTCCATGTTGGCCTCCCACAGGCTGTCGATGGTGCCCACGTCCTTCCAGTAGCCCTCGAAGGGATAGGCCACCATCTTCTCCTTGCTGGCCAGCATGTTGGGGATGATGTTCTTGCCGAAGTCGTTGTCCGAGGCGGGGTTGGCCTCGTCCTCGATGAGGAACTTGCGCAGTTTGTCCCAGGAGAAGACGTAGATGCCCATGGAGGCCAGGTTGCTCTTGGGCTCCTTGGGCTTCTCCTCAAACTTGGTGATGGTGCCCTCGGCGTCGGCGGTCATGATGCCGAAACGGCTGGCCTCCTCCCAGGGCACCTCCATCACGGCGATGGTGCAGTCGGCGCCTTTTTCCTTGTGGAAGTCCAGCATCTTGGAGTAGTCCATCTTGTAGATGTGGTCGCCGGAGAGGATCACCACATACTTGGGCTCATACCGGTCGATGAAATTGATGTTCTGGTAGATGGCGTTGGCGGTGCCCTTGTACCAGTCGGAGCCGGTGGCCGTCTGGTAGGGGGGCAGCACATGGACGCCGCCGTACAGTCGATCCAGATCCCAGGGCTGGCCGTTGCCGATGTACTCATTGAGCACCAGCGGCTGGTACTGGGTCAGGATGCCCACCGTGTCGATGCCGGAGTTGACGCAGTTGGACAGCGGAAAGTCGATGATGCGATACTTCCCGCCGAAGGGAACTGCCGGTTTGGCCAGCCGCTGGGTGAGGGCGTACAGGCGTGAGCCCTGTCCGCCGGCCAAGAGCATAGCGATACATTCTTTCATACTACTTCTCCCCTTATCGGCGGCCGGTGGCCGCCGTTAGTGCTTTGATTGCGATCCCCCGAAGCGGCCTTATGCCTGTTCGGCGTTTTGGGCGGGCTTTGCCGCCTTTTTGGCCCCGGCCTTTTTGGCGGCCGGTTTTTTTGCCGCCGTCCTTTTTGCCGCCGGCTTTTTCGCCGCCGGCTTCGGCGCCTTTGCGTCCGGCACCGAGAAGTACACGGTGCTCAGCGGCGGGATGGTGATGGTGATGCTCTGGTCAAAGCCGTGCAGCGCCTTTTTGTGGCTGCGCACCGGTTTGTTGCGCACCCCGCCGCCGCCATAGGCCTCGTCGTCGCTGGAGAGCAGTTCCCGGTATGTACCGGACGTGGGCACGCCCAGCTGGTACTCCTGGCGCAGCACGGGATTGAAGTTGCACACCACCAGGATGGTATGGCCGGCCGTGTCGCGCCGCAAAAACGCGATCACCGACTGGGTGTTGTCGTCCGGCACCACCCACTGAAAGCCCTCCCAGCTGTAATCCACCTGCCAGAAGGCCGGCATGGCGCGGTACAGGCGGTTCAGGTCCCGCACATACTGCCGAAGCTGGCGGTGGCGGTCGTAATCCAGCAGCATCCAGTCCAGCGCCCGGGCCTCGCTCCACTCGGTGAACTGGCCGAATTCCTGGCCCATGAACAGCAGCTTCTTGCCCGGATGAGCCATCATGTAGCCGTAGAAGGTGCGCAGGTTGGCGAACTTGGCGTCGTAATCGCCGGGCATCTTGTTGATCAGGCTGCACTTGCCGTGCACCACCTCGTCGTGGCTGATGGGCAGGATGAAGTTCTCGCTGAAGGCGTAGAAGAAGCTGAAGGTCACCTTGTTGTGGTTGCCCGAGCGGAAGAGCGGGTCGGTGCTCATGTAGCTGAGCATGTCGTTCATCCAGCCCATGTTCCACTTGAAGTTGAAGCCGAGCCCCCCGTCCGCCGCGGGCTTGGAGACCATCGGCCAGGCGGTGGATTCCTCGGCGATCATCAGCTTGTGGGGATGCCGCCCCAGCACGGTGCTGTTGAGCTTTTGCAGGAAGGCGATGGCCTCCAGGTTCTCCTTGCCGCCGTTGCAGTTGGGTTCCCACTCGCCGTCCCGGCGATTGTAGTCCAGGTACAGCATGCTGGCCACCGCGTCCACCCGCAGGCCGTCCACATGGAACTGCTCCACCCAGTACAGCGCGCTGGACACCAGGAAACTCTCCACCTCGGGCATCCCATAGTTGAACACCATGGTGCCCCACTCCTTGTGCTCGCCCCGGCGGGGGTTGGGGTCCTCATAGCAGGGCTCGCCGTCGAACATATACAGGCCGAACCCGTCCTTGGGGAAGTGGGCGGGCACCCAGTCCATGATCACGCCCAGCCCCGCCTGGTGGCACTTGTCCACAAAGTTCATAAAGTCCTTGGGGGTGCCGTAGCGGCTGGTGGGGGCGAAATAGCCGGTGACCTGATACCCCCAGCTGCCGTCGTAGGGATATTCGGTGATGGGCAGCAGTTCCACATGGGTGTAGCCCATCTCCTGTAAGTACGGGATCAGTTCATCCGCCAGTTCGGAGTAGTTGTAGGGGTCGCCGCTCTCCTTGCGCCGCCAGCTGCCGGCGTGCAGCTCGTAGATGTTGATGGGGGCGGTGAGCGGGTCGCGCTTTTTCTGCTGCTCCTCCCACTGGCCGTCGCCCCATTCATACCCCTCCAGCCGGTAGACCTTGCTGGCGTTGGAGGGCCTCGTCTCGGCGTGGAACGCGTAGGGGTCCGCCTTGAACACCAGCTCGTCCTGCCGGGTGGTCAGGCAGAACTTGTACACATCGTACTCCCGGATGCCGGGGATGAACGCCTCCCAGACGCCCTCGTCCAGCTTTTGCATCGGGTGGGAACCCGGCACCCAGCTGTTGAAATCGCCCACCACGCTCACAGCCTTGGCGTGGGGCGCCCAGACGCGGAAGACCACGCCCTCATCGCCGCCGCGGCGGTCGAAATGGGCGCCGAAAAACCGATATGCCTCAAAGTTGTTGCCCTGCTTGAACAGGTATATGGGCAGGTCGGCCGGATTATTCTTTTTTTTCACGCTGACTCCCTCCCTGTGGGCGTTACGCCTCACTTTCATCTATAATCTTACTCATTTTGGGGGTGTTTTTCAAGGGTTTTCTGTCATATACTGCTAAAAAAACAATTTGGTTTTTCCTTGTTTTATGCAGTTTTAACAGTGTTGTTGAATATTCCTTGGATATTCACAATAGTTTTAGCAGACCGCCGATTTTTTTGCCGGATCTTTACATTTCCGGTTTTGCTTTCCCCGCGTCACAGCAAAACACCCGGGCGCGATGCGCCCGGGTGCGTGTTTATTTTGCCTGCGCAAAACAGGCGCGGTTCTGCCACAGATAGATGCCGCCGCTGAGCACGGTGACCAGCGCCACCAGCCAGCACAGCACACTGCTCACCAGCCAGACGCCCATCACGTCGGTGGGGCCGGCCAGCGCCGCGGCAAAGAAATAGAACAGGATGGTGAGCATCTGCAGCACGGTCTTCACCTTGCCCCACAGGTTCGCCGCGATCACCCGATGGGAGGAGGCCGCCAGCATCCGCACGCCGGACACCGCGAACTCCCGCGCCAGGATCAGCGCCACCACCCACAGGCTGCACACGCCGTCCCGCATCATGTACAAAAAGGCAACGGTGGTGAGCAGTTTGTCCGCCAGGGGGTCGGCAAACTTGCCGAAGTTGGTGACCATCTTCCATTTGCGGGCCAGATGGCCGTCCAGGTAGTCGGTGAAGCTGGCCAGGGCGAACACGATGCCCGCCGCCAGATACCAGCCGGGCCGGTAGCCGGATGTGCCGTACTGGCTCATGCCCGCCAGCACCATGAACACCGGCACCAGCAGGATGCGGGCCAGGGTGAGTTTATTGGGCAGATTCATCCTCATCCTCCTCCACAACGTAGCCGAACAGGTCGTACATGTCGCTCTCGTCGATCTTCACCCGGTAGAATTCGCCCGGGTAGAGGGGCGTTTCGCTGGCAACACAGATGTTGCCGTCGATCTCCGGCGCGTCGGCGGCAGAGCGGCAGAGGTACAGGCCGCTGTCCTCGTCCACCCCGTCGCAGATGACGGTCTGGACGGTGCCCACCTTCTGTTCCAAAAGTTCCGCGCTGATGCGCGCCTGCAGGTCCATGATGATGTCCGCCCGGCGCTGCTTCTCTTCTTCCGGCAGCTGGCCCTCCATCCGGGCGGCCACGGTGCCCTCCTCGGGGCTGAAGGCAAAACAGCCCAGCCGCTCGAAGCGGGTCTGTTTCACAAATTCGCACAGTTCCTCAAACTCCGCCTCGGTCTCGCCGGGGAAGCCGGCGATGAGGGTGGTGCGCAGGGTGATGTCCGGCATGGCCGCCCGCAGCCGGCGGATGGCGCTCTCCACCTCTTCCCGGTCGCCCCGGCGGTTCATGGCCTTGAGGATGCGGCTGTTGCAGTGCTGGATGGGCAGGTCGAGATACCGCACCACCTTTTTGTTGCGCACCATGGCGGCGATAAACTCGTCGGTGATGCGCTCGGGGTAGGCGTAGAGGATGCGGATCCAGCGAAGGCCCTCCACGGCGTTCAGCTCGTCCAGCAGCTCACAGATGCTGTTTTTGCCCCAGTCCTCGCCGTAGGCGGTGGGGTCCTGGGCCACCACCACCAGTTCCTTCACGCCCTCGCCGGCCAGCCAGCGGGCCTCGGCCACGCAGTCGGCCAGCGGGCGGCTGCGCAGCGGCCCCCGGATGAGGGGGATGGCACAGTAGTGGCAGCGGTTGTTGCAGCCCTCGGCGATCTTTAAGTAGGCGTAGTGGGCGGGGGTGCTGATGACCCGCTTGCCCCCCAGGGCAAGGTCGGTCTTGGGGCCGAAATCCTCTTCCGGCGCGGCGCCCGGGGAAGCCAGCCGCTCCAGGATGGCGGGCAGGGCGGCGTTGCAGCCGATGCTCACCACCGCGTCCACCTCCGGCATCTCCTTGCGGATCTCGGCGCGGTAGCGCTCGGCCAGGCAGCCGGTGACCACCACCTTCAGGCCCGGCTTTTTCTCCTTGAGGGCGCAGGCGTCCAGGATGTTCTCGATGGCCTCGGTCTTGGCGCTCTCGATGAAGCCGCAGGTGTTCACGATGATGGCGTCCGCCTCGGCGGGGTCGGCGGTGGTGGTGTGCCCCGCCTTGATCAGGCTGTGGCAGAATACGTCGGCGTCCACCTGGTTCTTGGGACAGCCCAGGGAAATGATGGCGATCTTCAAATGCGTTCTCCTTTTGTTTTGTTCTGTCCGGCGGGGGAATCTCAATATTCATCCGGCACGTGGGCTGGGTGCTCCTCCAGCCAGAGTTCCACCGCCCGGCGCGCCTCGCCGGCGGCAAAGCCCCGGCGGGCCAGCGCCGCCAGCACGTTTTGCTTTTTGCCCGCCGCCAGTTTCGCGGCGTACTGTTTTTCCACAAGGCGCAGCGCGGCCGCGCCCTCCGGCCCCAGGCCCTCCGGCGCGTCCGCCTGCTGCTCCTCATACACTTCATCCAGCGCCTGCCGGGCCAGTTCCCGGTCCACGCCCCGCCCCGCCATCCAGCGCAGGATCTCACTGCGGGACTTGTTTTTGCTCACAAGCCAGGCGGCGGCCCGGCGGGCGAAGGCACCGTCGTCCAGCAGGCCCAGTTCGTCCATCTTGGCCACCGCCGCGGCGGCGGTATGCTCGTCAAAATCCCGGCAGAGCTTTTGGTACAACTCGCCGGAGGCGTGTTCCCGGGCGGCCAGATAGCCAAAGGCCTTGTCCTTGGCCCGCTGGGCGTCGCTTTTGCGGCGCAGTTCCTCCAGGCCGGCTTCGTCCAGCTTCATCCCCTCGGCCAGATGTTCGGTGACAAAGGTCTCGTCGTCCACGCTGAAGAGGAACTCCTCGCCGCAAAACAGGGCGAAACGCCCCTTTTTGGTGCGGCTGATGCGGGTGATCTCCATGGGGCGGCTTTAGTCCTCCACCATGATGTCCAGGTCCTCCTCTCCGCCCTTGGCCGGGGCCGCAGCGGGAGCGGCGGCGGAAGCCGCCACCGGGGTGATGCCGCCCTTCACCGGCTTTTTGCCGGCGGCCAGCAGCTTGTCGGCGTTGGCGCGCACCAACGCCTCGATCTCCGCCATGACGGCGGGGTTCTCCTTCAGGAAGGTCTTGGCGTTGTCGCGCCCCTGGCCCAGGCGGGTCTCGCCGTAGTTGAACCAGGCGCCGCTCTTCTGCACCACGCCCAGCTTGGCGCCCAGGTCCAGCACCTCGCCCACCTTGCTGATGCCCTCGCCGAACATGATGTCGAACTCCGCCTCCCGGAAGGGGGGCGCCACCTTGTTCTTGACCACCTTGGCCCGGGTGCGGTTGCCGATGAACTGGCCGGAGGAATCCTTCAGGCCCTCGATGCGGCGCACGTCGATGCGCACGCTGGAGTAGTATTTCAGCGCGCGGCCGCCGGCGGTGACCTCCGGGTTGCCGTAGACCACGCCCACCTTCTCACGCAGCTGGTTGATGAAGATGGCCACGGTGTTGGTCTTGCCGATGACGCCGGTGAGTTTGCGCAGGGCCTGGCTCATCAGGCGGGCCTGCAGGCCCACATGGGAGTCGCCCATCTCGCCCTCGATCTCCGCCCGGGGCACCATGGCGGCCACCGAGTCGATGACGATGGCGTCGATGGCGCCGCTGCGCACCAGCGCCTCGCAGATCTCCAGCGCCTGCTCGCCGGTGTCCGGCTGGCTCACCAGCAGGCTGTCGATGTCCACCCCCAGGGCCGCGGCGTACACCGGGTCCAGGGCGTGCTCCACGTCGATGAAGGCCACCTCGCCCCCCTGCTTCTGGGCCTCGGCCAGCACATGCAGCGCCAGGGTGGTCTTGCCGCTGGACTCGGGGCCGTAGATCTCCACCACGCGGCCGCGGGGCACACCGCCCACGCCCAGGGCCAGGTCCAGCGAAAGGCTGCCGGTGCTGATGGCGTCCACCTTCATGGCCACGTTGGCGCCCAGCTTCATCACCGCGCCTTTGCCGAACTGCTTTTCGATCTGGGCCAGCGCCGTTTCCAGCGCGTCTTTCTTGCTGGCCGTGCCCTTTTTCTCCGGGGATGCCACTGCTGCCTTTTTTTCTGCCATACTCCTCAAAACTCCTTAC
The DNA here is from genome assembly GCA_019118765.1 of Candidatus Allofournierella merdavium. Taxonomy (GTDB): domain Bacteria; phylum Bacillota; class Clostridia; order Oscillospirales; family Ruminococcaceae; genus Allofournierella_A; species Allofournierella_A merdavium. The sequence goes on from DWYI01000037.1 coordinate 20,254, forward strand.
TCTGCCGCCCGCAGCGCTGCCGGGGCGGTGCGCATTTCACGTCTGTGCTTATTATACACGATGCCCCCGCACTTTACAACCATTAGTTGTAAAGTGCGGGTAAAGCATCCGTTTTATGGCTCATTTTCCGGTTTTTGGCCCACCACGACCCGGTCGCGGCCCTCGATGTCGGGGATGCAGGCCACCTTTTCATAGCCCGCCGCCCGAAAAACAGCCTGCACGGCTTTTCCCTGCCGCCAGCCGATCTCCACCGCCAGCCAGCCGCCGGGGCAAAGGGCGGGGCGGTAGGCCGGGGCGATGTGCTCGTAGAAGGCCAGCCCCTCCCGGTCGGCCCGCAGGGCCATGGCCGGCTCCCGGCGCACCTCCGGCGCCAGGGTCGCCATCTCGGCGTCGGTGACATAGGGCGGGTTGGAGACGATCAGATCCAGGCTTTCGGGGGCCAGCCGCCGCTGGTAGTCGAACACGTCCCCCCGCACGCAGGTCACGGCAGGGCGCGCCGCGTCAAAGCCCGGCAGGGCGGACACGGCGTTCTGCTCCAGATACCGAAACGCCTCGGGGCTCTTTTCCAGGCAGGTGACCCGGGCGTCGGGGCACAGGCGCTTGACCCCCAGCCCCACGCAGCCGCTGCCGGCACAGAGGTCCAGCACCGCCGGGCTCGTGCGTCCCGCCAGCCGCCGGGCGGCCTCGGTGCAGAGCAGTTCGGTGTCCGCCCGGGGGCAGAGCACGCCGGGGCCCACCCGCAGTTCAAAATCCAGGAAGGGCCAGCGGCCCAGCATGTACTGCAGCGGCTCCCGGGCCGCGCGGCGGGCGGCAAGGGCCTTCAGCCGGGCCAGGGCCGCCGCGTCCAGTTCCGGGTCCTGCCAGCGCCAGCCCTCGCCGGCCTCGGTCTCCACCAGGGCCGCCGCGTCAAAGGCGGCGTCCTCCACGCCCGCGGCCGTCAGCCGCCGGCGGGTCTCCTCAAAGGCAGCCCGCGCCCTCACCACTTCGCCTCGTCGGGGTGTTCCGGCAGCACCGGCTTCACGGCGGCGATGGCCACCTCGATCATGGAGTCGTCCGGCTCGAAGGTGGTCAGCCGCTGCAGCCACAGCCCCGGCGCGCTGATGATGCGGGTGAAGAGGTTGTCGTAGCGGCCCGCCAGCTTGATGAGTTCGTAGCTGATGCCCATCACCAGCGGCAGCAGCAAAAGTTTGAGCAATACCCGCAGGCCGGTGCTGCCCCAGGGCAGCATGCTGAACAGCAGGATGCTCACGATCAGCACCAGGATCATGAAGCTGGTGCCGCACCGGGGATGGAAGCGCCGGTGGCGGCGCACGTTCTCCACCGTCAGCTCCTCCCCCGCCTCGTAACAGGCGATGGTCTTGTGCTCGGCGCCGTGGTACTCGAACACCCGGTGGATCTCCTTCATGCGGGTGCACAGGAACAGGTAGCCCACGAAGAGGGTGATCTTGAGCACACCCTCCAGCACCACCTTGCCCCAGCCCAGAGGCACAAAGTCGTTCACAAGGCCCACGATGGCGGTGGGCAGCACCATGAACAGCACGATGGCCAGCATGCCGCCGCACACCGCCGCCAGCGCCATGAAGAAGTTCTGAAAGGCGGGGCCGGTGTGCTCGTTCAGCCACTTCTCAAAGCGGCCCGGCTCGGCCTCGGCCTCCTCGGGCATGCTCACCTCGGCGGAGTGCATCAGGTACCGGTAGCCCAGCACCAGGTTCTCGATCATCGCCGCCGCCCCCCGCACCAGGGGGATCTTCTGCCAGCGGTGGTGCTTCACGTCCTCATAAGTCAGGTCGATGGTGCCGTCCGGCCGGCGCACCGCCACGCAGATCTTTTCCGGGCCGCGCATCATGATGCCCTCCATCAGGGCCTGCCCGCCCACGCTGGTCTTAAAACATTCCTTGGGTTTTTCCATAGTCCTCCGCCGCCTTCTCTCCGCGGCGTTCCGCCGCCCGGGAAAAGGCTCTCTCTTTCCTTTTATTTCTCGTGGTTCTCCTCGCCCGGCCTGTACAGCGGCAGCCGCAGGGTCACGGTGGTGCCCACGCCGGGTTTGGAGTCGATGTCCGCCGCGCCGTCCAGCGCGGTCATGATCTCGTCCACCACCGCCAGGCCGATGCCGCTGCCCCGCACCGCGCCCTTGCCCTTGAAAAACTTGAGTTTGACGTTGGCCAGATCCTCGGGCAGGATGCCCCGGCCCTGGTCGGCGATGGTGACGTAGGCGTTTTCACCCTCCTGCAACAGGTCGATGGTGATGGTTCCGCCGGGGCGGGAATATTTGACGGCGTTGTCCAGCACGTTGACGAACACCTGCCGCAGCCGCCCCGGGTCGGCCCAGATGGGCAGCGGCAGTTCCGGTTCCTCATAGACCAGGTGCAGGCCCTCCCGCTCGATGCGGGGCTGCATGAAGAGGGCCGCGTCGGTGACTTCGGCCACCAGGTCCAGGGGCTGACACTCCAGTTTGACGCCGCTCTGCAGCCGGGAGAAGCTGAGCAGTTCCTCCACCATGGTATACAGGCGCTCGGTCTCCTGGCCGATGATGGACAGGCCCTTGCGGTAATTTTCGTCCTCCGGGTCGCGGATGGCGGCGATGGTCTCCACCCAGCCCCGGATGCTGGTGAGAGGGGTGCGCAGTTCGTGGCTCACCGAACTGATGAACTCGTTCTGCAGCCGCTCGGTCTTGCTCAACTCCCCCGCCATCTCGTTGATGCGCTGGCACAGCCGGCCGATCTCGTCGTCGTAGGGGGTGTCGGGCAGCCGCACCGACAGATCGCCCCGGGCGATGGCGGTGGCGGCCTCCTCGATCTGGTGCACCGGTTTGACGATGCTGCTCACAAAGAACAGGCCGCTCCAGATGCTGACCAGCAGGATCACCGCGCCCACCCCCAGCGCGATCAGCACCTGCTTTGTGAGCGCCTCGTCCACCAGGGCAAGGCTGGTGAGCATCCGCATGGCGGCGGCGTCCTCGCAGGCGTAGGGCACCAGCACGGTAATGGCCATCACCCGGTGGCCGCTGGAGTCGGTGTAGATCATTTCGCCCCGGCCGCTGCTGCTGGAGAGGGCGGAGGTGAAATCCCCCGGCGCCTCGCTGTAGCGGATGAGCGCCCCCGAGGAGGTGATCAGCGGCTGGCCGGAGGAATCCAGCAGCATGAATTCGAATTTGTCCTTGGCGTCGAACTGCTCCACCGCACGGTGCAGCAGCTGGCTGCGGCTTGAGGCGGTGAGGGCGGGGTTGGCGCCGGTGACGATGTTCAGCTGGCCGCTGATGCTGGAGATGCGGCTGACGATGGCCTGCCGCGCGGCGTTGTAGTAGCCGGAATAGCTGGCGTAGATGAAAAGCCCCTCCGCCAGCGCCACCAGCAGCAGGGTCACGAGCAGGCTGCCCTTCAGCCAGCGCCTGGTGATACTGCTCACAGCCTGCCTCCTTTCTGCGGGATGGGTGCGGCGCTCAGCCGTTCCAGCGATAGCCGTAGCCCCAGACGGTGAGGATGTGCTTGGGGCTGGAGGGCTCGTCCTCGATCTTCATGCGCAGGCGGCGGATGTTCACGTCCACGATCTTCACGTCGCCGTAGTAATTTTCGCCCCACACGCCCTCCAGGATCTTCTCCCGCACCAGGGCGGTGCCGGGGTTCTGGAAGAACAGTTCCATGATCTGAAACTCCACCTGGGTCAGGTCGATGGGCTCGCCCTTTTTATAGAGCACCCGGCTCTTCTGGTCCAGCACGAACTGGCCGCTCACCAGGCGGGAGTCGTCCGTCTCGGCGGCGCTTTGCCCGGTGCGCTGCACCCGGCGGCAGAGCGCGTCGATGCGGGCCAGCAGTTCCGACACGCTGAAGGGCTTGGTCATATAGTCGTCCGCCCCGATGGAAAGGCCCCGGATCTTGTCCTGTTCCATGCTCTTGGCGCTGAGGATGATGATGCCGATGTTCGGATCGTCCCGGCGGATGGCCTCGCACAGAGAAAAGCCGTTCATGCCGGGCAGCATCACATCCAGCACCGCGGCGTCGCAGCCGCCCTCGCTGCCCAGCAGCGCCAGGCCCTTTTCGGCGCTCTCCGCCTCCAGCACCTCGTAGTCCGCCATGCGCAGGTTGAGGGCGATCAGTTCGCGGATGCTGTCCTCGTCTTCCACTACCAGAACTCGTCTCATGGTTTGACCTCCTTTGGAACAGGCCCGAAGGGCCCGCTTCATCTTGCACTGCCGCGGGGCCTCACAAAGGCCGGAACCCGCGGATCAACTCGCCGGACTGGACGTTTTCCCCCTGGACGCCGATGCGCGCCTGCACCTTCTGAGCGCCCAGGTTGCCCAGCTGGAAATACCCGCCGCTCTGGGCGTTGGGGTCCACCACCCGCACCGTCAGCAAGAGGGTCTCCCCGTCGGCGCTGCGCACCTGCCAGCTGTCGGCCTCGTCCCCGTCGGTGAGCAGTACCTGCCCCTGCCACTCGTCCGGCAGGCGCAGATAATAGCCGTACTCCAGATCCGCCACGCCGAAGCTCTTCACCTGGTCGTACTCGGTGGTGTAGTCCATCCAGGCCACAAAACTCAGCCGGTTCACCGCCAGGTTCTCCATGCCGGCGCCGTCCAGCTGCACGGGGATCTCCACCGTGCCGTCGTCGTCGATGTCCTGGCTCTTCAGCAGGCTGGAATACCGCTGGGTGGCGGTGAACAGATTCTCCACCGTGATGGGATGGTAGGTCACCAGCTGCTGCTGGCGGGCGTCGTAGTAAAGGATCATGCTGGCCAGGGTGTTGGCGCTGCCGGTCTGGCCGTCCAGAATGAGGTAATAGCTGCCGTCGTCGCCCCGGCTGGTATACAGGCCCTCGCAGCTGGTGAACTGGTTGCCCACCGCCAGCGGCGGCATCACCGGGATGAACTGGCCGTCCTGGGCGGTGAGCATCTGCAGCTGCAGGCCGCTTTCGGTCTCGGGGCCGATGATCACCAGGTCGTTGCCGCCGCTGCCGCTGATGTCCCGCAGTTCATACTGGGAATACGCCTGATGGAACACCTCGTTCAGGGTCTCGTCCCGGTAGGAGTAGACCGCCAGATATTTTTCCCCCGAGGCGGCGGCGTACCCCACCAGCAGCTGGGTGCCCTGAGCCCCCCGCAGACCGGCGGTCTCGATGCTCTCCACCGAGGTGGAAAGGCCCTCCCGCTCCTGGGTGACCACCCACTGCCCGTCCACCGATTCCAGCACCGCCAGATGGACGTTCTGCCCCTTGGCGCTGCTCACATAGAGGGCGGCCGCGTCGGTGTCGCCGTCGCCGTCCCAGTCGTCGAACACAAAGGGGGACAGATTGTCGCCGGTGGTGGGATACTTCATCTGGGGCGTCTCGCCCAGGTAGGCCACCAGCGCCTTCTCCACCTGATTCTGCTGGCCGTCCAGCTGGGGGGCCCGCAGCAGGTCTTCCACGCCGGCGGGCGCGGCGCCGCACCCGGCCAGGCAGCACACCGCCGCCACCGCCGCGGCCGTTTTGAGCCATCCCACAGCTGCCACCCCCCTTTTGTATATACGAAGTTTATTATATCACGAAAGGAGCGCGATTCCAAGGGTCATGGTCAAAAGGCCCGCGCCGAAACCGGCCGCCGCCGTCTCCCGGCGGGCCATGGAGAGGCCGGTGGGCAGCAGTTCGCAGACGCTCACCCAGCACATCACCCCGCTCACCAGCGCCGCCATGCCGGTGACCAGACCCGCGGTGATGTGCCCGCCCAAGGCGCCCCAGGCCAGCAGCGCCCCCGCCGGCTCCGCCAGGCCGGAGGCCAGCGCCGCCGCGGCGGCCTTGCCCCGGCTGCGGGTGGCGTAAAACACCGGCAGCGCCACCGCCAGCCCCTCGGGCAGGTTGTGCAGGCCGATGGCCACCGCCAGCCGCGCCCCCACCGCCGGGTCCTCCAGAGAGGCGAACAGGGTCATCACCCCCTCCGGCAGGTTGTGGCCCACCAGCGCCAGCGCGGTGACCAGGGCACTGCGCAGCACCCGCCCCTCCTCGCCGCCGCCGGCAAACGCCTTTTCCTCCGGCAGCAGTTTTTCCAGCAGGGCGCCTGCCGCCAGCCCGATGAGGACGAGGCTCGCCGCCATGGCCCCCGCCCGCAGCGGGGAGAAGGCGGCCAGATACCGCCCCAGGGCCGCCGGCAGCATATCCATCAGGCTGATGGACAGCATCACCCCCGCCCCAAACCCCATGGCGAAGGCCATGCCCCGCCGCCCGGGGCGGTACAGCGCCCCCAGCACCCCGCCCAGAGCAGTGGCAAGGCCCGCCAGCGTGGTGGCCACCATCGCATACCACATACAAAAACGCCTCCCCTATCCTTTTTTACAAAGATATGGGAGGCGTTTTTCACTTATGAACCGGCGCTCAGTACCCCTGGGCCTCCTGGCCCTGCACCAGCTTCACGATGCGGCTGGTGCCCAGACGGTCGGCCCCCAGTTCGATGAAGCGCACCGCGTCGTCCAGGGTGGAGATGCCGCCGGCGGCCTTGATCTTGCAGCGGCCGGCGCAGCAGCGGGCGAACAGCTCGATGTCGGCGAAGGTGGCCCCGCCGGTGGAAAAGCCGGTGCTGGTCTTGATGAAGTCGGCCCCGGCGTCGATCACCGCCTGGCACATGGTCTCCTTCTCGGCCTCGGTGAGCAGGCAGGTCTCCACGATGACCTTCAGCACATGGTCGCCCACCGCCTGTTTGAGGGCGGCGATCTCGTTTGTGACGAAGGCCACGTCCCCCTCTTTCAGGCGGCCGATGTTGATGACCATGTCCACTTCAGAGGCGCCGTTCTCGATGGCGGTCTTCGCCTCGAACACCTTGGTGGCGGTGTCGGTGGCGCCCAGGGGGAAGCCCACCACGGTGCACACCGGCACGGCGCCCTTCATGTACTCCGCGGCCTGCTTCACAAAGCAGGGGTTGATGCACACCGAGGCGGTGTGGTACTCCATGGCCTCGTCGCATAGTTTTTTGATGTCGGCCCAGGTGGCCTCCGGTTTCAGGAGGGTGTGGTCCACCTTTGCCAGGATCGCGGCATTGTCCATCATTTCACGCCGCCTCCCAACTTGCACTGTTTGCACTGGCGCGCTTTGCTCATGCCGATGGCGCTGAGCACGATGGCCACCACCGCGGCCACCGAGGCCACGATGCCCAGGATCAGGCCGGCCAACCGAAACGCGGAACCTTTCATAATCAAAACCTCCTGTCCCGCCGCCGGGGGGCGGCGCGGTTTGTCTTTGCTCTCAGTATACCATACCGGCCGCCGTTTGCCCAGCCTTTTTTGAGGCGGGCTCACCCGTTCAGCCCGCCCGCGGCCCGCTCCTCGGGCAGCAGGCCGAACATCGCCCGGTCCCGCGTCCACTCCAGCCCGGCGCGCAGGGCGGCGGCATAGTCCCGGAACTGGTCCTTGCGGTGGCGGTAGACGGCGGTGTACTCCGGGTGCTCGCAGAGACAGGTCCCGCTGGCCAGGGCCCGCCGGCGCTGCTCCTCCGTTTCCACCGGCACCCACCAGGTGCTGTTCTCCCCGTCCATGTTGGGCTGGGAAAAGCAGTCGGCCGCGCCCGCCGCGTCGCCCCGGTCCAGAAAGGCGAGGCCCGCCAGCCGGGGCATGGTGTCCCGGTGGGCGATGTAGTAGCCGTCCAGGTCGCCGTAGGTCTCTTCCACCATGGCCAAAAAACCGGCGCAGTAGTCTCGCAGAAAGTCCAGCAGGTCCTCGCACAGCCCCGGCATGGCCGCCTCGCTGCCGTCAAAATCGAAGTGCTGCGTCATCCGCGGAAAGGCCGCGCGACACAGCATGCCGCTGTTGGCCCGCAGCTTGTCGGTGAAACGGGCCTCCTCGCCCGGGCACAGGATGCCGTATTGCAGCTCGTCGAAGCGGCAGTACTTCACCGTGATGTCCAGCGTCATGCCGATGCGGCCGCTGGCCATCTCCTCCGGCCACCAGAAGGTGTCATAAAAATAGGGATCCGTCCTTTTGTACAGGTCACGCTCGGCGGAAAGCTTGATCTTCCGCGCCTTCGCGGCGGCCTTCATCGCCTGGTAGAGCGCCTTGTGCTGCCCACTGTTCAGCCGCATTTCCTTCCATCCCCTTTCCTGCCGGCCCGCCGCCCGCGGGCGGCCCGCTTTGGCCCTGCCCCTTTTTTTACCTGTTCCGGCGGCGCGATTGGCCCGGAACCCGCGGCACAAGCCCGCCTTTCGCCCCGGCGGCACTGGAAAGCGCCCGCATTGCCCCGGCGCACAGATAGAAAAACACCGCCTGCCGTGGGGCAGACGGTGTTTTTTGTTCAAAAGATTTACTCGGCGTCGGAGCCCTCGGCCTCGTCGTTCAGCACGGCCTTCATGGACAGGCTGATGCGCTTCTTGTCGAAGTCCACGTCCAGCAGCTTGACCTTGACCTCGTCGCCCACCTTCAGCACGTCGCTGACCTTCTCCACGCGGTCGTTGCTGATCTCGCTGATGTGGACCAGGCCGTCGATGCCGGGCAGGATGCGCACAAAGGCGCCGAACTTGGTGATGCTCACCACGGGGGCGGTGAACACGCTGCCGATGGGATACTCGTTCTGCAGCTTGACCCAGGGGTTGTCCTCGGGCTTCTTGTAGCCCAGGGAGACCTTGTGGTTCTCGGTGTCCAGCGCCTTGACGTACACCTCGATGGTGTCGCCCACGTTCACCACCTCGCTGGGGTGCTTGATGCGGTTCCAACTCAGCTCGCTGATGTGGCACAGGCCGTCCACGCCGCCCACGTCCACAAAGGCGCCGTAGGCAGTCAGGCTCTTGACCACGCCGGTGTAGGTCTTGCCCACCTCCACGTTGGCCCAGAAGGCCTCGCGCTTGGCGGCGTTCTCCTCGGCGGTGACCTTGTTGATGGAGCCCACGATCTTGCGGCCGGCGCACTCGGTGATGACCAGCTTCACATTCTGCTTGACCAGGGCGTTGATGTCCTCGTCGCGGCGCATGGTGGCCTGGCTGCGGGGCACGAACACCTTCACGCCCTTGACCAGCACGATCACACCGCCCTTGTTGGTCTCGGTGACGACGCCTTCCATCACGGTGCCGTCCTCGGCGGCCTTGCGGACCTCCTCCAGACCCTTCATGGCTTCCAGACGCTTGCGGGACAGGTAGGCGACGCCTTCCTGATCGTTGACCTTTTCGACGACGAGGTCCAGCTTGTCCCCAACCTTGACCAGATCCTCGGCCTTGGCGGCGGGATCATCGGTGAGTTCGCTCAGCTTCACGAAACCGGTGTGCTTGGTGCCAATGTCCACCTGCACCTCGTTGGGCGTAATGCTGGTAACAGTGCCCTCCACAACCTTGCCTGCGTAGACGGGCTTGAGATTTGCTTCGCTCTCGGCAAACATCTCGGCAAAGCTCATCTCGTCACGAATTTCTTCACTCATACTGTTAAGTACCTCCTCAATAATAGACGATGGCGTGGAAGCCCCGGCCGTAACACCCACCGTTTGCACCCCGGAAAACCAGGCGGGATCCAGCTCCTTGGCCGTCTCCACCGTAACGCACCGGGTGTGCTTTGCGGCGACTGCTGCCAGCTTCTGGGTGTTGGAAGAATGATGACCACCAATGACGACCATCAGGTCGCATTTCTGGCTGAGGTCTTCCGCTTCCTGTTGCCTCGTCCACGTCGCACTACATATTGTATCAAATATTTTGGCGTTTGTATACCCTTTTTTTATAAACGCGGCACATTCTTGCCATTTTGTAACCTGAAAGGTGGTCTGGGCCACCGCGTATACCGGTTTGTCCGGGGTCTCAGGGCCTTTCCACCCCTCCAGATGGGCCAGATCCGAGAAAACGAACACCTCGCCATCGGTGTGCCCCACGATGCCCTGTACCTCGGGGTGGGAAGCGTCCCCCGCCACCAGCAGCACGGCGCCCTCCTCGCTGGCCTGGCGGGCGATGCGGTGGATCTTGGCCACGAAGGGGCAGGTGGCGTCGTGGCAGACGATGCCCGCCGCGGCGATCTGATCGTACACCGACTGGGGCACCCCGTGGCTGCGGATGACCAGTTCATAGCCGGCGGGCACGTCCTCCAGGCCCCCGGCCGTGACCACGCCCATCGCCTCCAGCTGGCGCACGCACTGGGGGTTGTGGATCAGCGGCCCCAGGGTGGCCACCTTGTGACCCTTTGCGGCCAGTTCGGCGGTGAGTTTCACCGCCCGGTCCACCCCGAAGCAGAAGCCGGCGGTCTTTGCCTTGATGATCTTCATGGCTCTCTCCTCATTCAAACCGGTTGGCGTCGTAAAGTTTCTGCCAGGCGTCCAGCAGCAGCTGCTTGTTGGCCCGCAGCTTCGCCGCGCTCTTGTGCTCGCCCAGGTAGAGTTGTTCGGCGGGGATGGGCTCGCCGAAGCAGATGCGCACCCCGCTGAACAGACGCATGTGGCCGTGGCGGTAGATGATGCGGCAGGGGATCATGTCCACCCCGGCGGCGCTGGCCACCACGAAGGCGCCGCTTTTCAGCCTGCCCGGCTCGCCGGTCTTGGAGCGGGTGCCCTCGGGAAAGATCAGCAGCCCCCGCCCGCCGCGCACCTGTTCGATGGCGTCGTCCACCGCGGTGGTGTCGCCCCGGCCGCGCTCCACGCCGAACACCCCCACCTTGTGAAAGAACCAGGTGAAGAAGGGGTTGACGTGCATCAGTTCTTCCTTTGCCATCACCAGCATCTTTTGGCCGTGGAACCGGGCGATCACCACGAACACCGGATCGATGGCGGACAGATGGTTCGGGGCCAGCACAAAGCCCCGGCCGTCCTTTGGCAGATTTTCCCGGCCCACCACCTTGATGGAAAAGCCCAGGTGCCAGAGCAGCCACGCCGCGCGCAGTACGATTGCGTAAAACATTGCTTACCTCACTTCGGCGCACGGCGCCTGATCCTTTGATTGTCCCACCTTTTGCAGGATGAGATTTTTCAGCGTCTGGAAACTCTCCTCAAAATCCATCTCGCTGGTGTCCACCAGCACCGCGTCCGGGGCTTGTTTCAGCGGCGCGGCGGCGCGGTGGGTGTCCTGCCAGTCCCGCTGGCGGATGTCCTCCAGCACCGTGTCGTAGTCCGCCGGCTGGCCCTTCTGGCGCAGTTCCAGCATCCGGCGCTTCGCCCGCGCCTCGGGGGAGGCGGTGAGGAAGATCTTCACGGTGGCGTTCGGCAGGATGACGGTGCCGATGTCCCGCCCGTCCATCAGCAGGTCGTGGGTGCGGGCCATCTGGCGCTGGGTGTCCAGCAGGAACTGGCGCACCGCCGGATGGGCGGACACGTCGCTGGCGGCCATGCCGATGGCCTCGGCGCGGATGGCCTCGCTCACATCCTCGCCGCACAGAAGCACCCGCTGGGAGCCGTCCACATACTTCAGTTCCAGCCGGATGGCTGGCAGCAGCGCCGCCACGGCGGCGGCGTCCTTCGTGTCCGCCCCCGCCCGTTTGGCGTACAGGCCGATGGAGCGGTACATGGCACCGGTGTCCACATAGAGATACCCCAGTTCCTTGGCCAAGCGCTTCGCCAGGCTGGATTTGCCGGCCCCGGAGGGGCCGTCGATGGCCACAGAGATCATCGTTTCACATGCTCCTTGCTTTTCAAAATTGGGCGGACACCGCCGCCCCGGTTTCAAACATTCAAAACGCCCGCGCCGCCGCCTGGGCGGTGCAGAAGGCAATTTGCAGATTGTAGCCCCCGGTGTAGGCGTCCACGTCCAGCACCTCGCCGGCGAAATACAGGCCGGGGCAGAGTTTGGAGGCCATGGTGCGGGGGTCCACCTCCTTCACGTTCACCCCGCCGCTGGTGATGACGGCGTGGGCCAGGTCCCCCCGGGCGCTGACGGGCACCTGCCAGTGCTTCATCAGCTTCACCAGCTTCCGGCGGCTCTCCTTGTCGATCTGGCTGGCTTTCGTCGCCGGGTCCACGCCCCAGCGCTCCACCATCACCGGCTGCATGCTGGCGGGCAGCAGCTTTGCCAGCGCCCCCTGGGCGCTTTTCGCCCCCAGCAGCTGAAAATCCCGGCAGACCCGCTGGTACAGCTGGTCCTCGTCCAGGGCGGGCTTCAGGTCGATCTCGGCCGTCCAGCGGTGCTGCTCCATCTCCCGGATGTAGCTGGAGGCGGAGAGGGTCAGCGGCCCGGAGATGCCAAAGTGGGTGAACAGCATCTCCCCCAGTTCGCGGAACACGGGCTTTTCGTCCCGCAGCAGCGTCAGGGTGACGTTGCGCAGCGAGAGGCCCATCATCTTTTTGCAGGCGGGGTCGGGGCTGACCAGGCTGCACAGGCTGGGCACCGGCTCCACGATGGAGTGGCCCGCCTGTTTTGCCAGTTTGTAGCCGTCGCCGGTGGAGCCGGTGCCGGGGTAGGACACCCCGCCGGTGGCCACCAGCACGCAGTCCGCCAAAAGGCGACGCCCGCCGGCCGTGACCACGCCGGCACAGCGCCCGTTTTCCAGAACGAGACTCTTTGCCCCGTCCATCACGATGTTCGCGCCGTCGGCCCAGCGCAGCAGGGCGGCGCGGATGTCCGCGGCCTTGTCGCTCACCGGGAACACCCGGCGGCCCCGCTCGGTCTTGAGGGGCACGCCCAGCTCCTCGAACAGCGCCATGGTGGCCGCCGGCGGAAAGGCGCGGATGGAGGAGAACAAAAACCGGGGGTTGGTGCGCACGTTCTGCAAAAAGGTGGCCTCGTCGCAGTTGTTGGTGACGTTGCACCGACCCTTACCGGTGACGAGAATTTTTTTGCCGGGCATCTCGCTGTGCTCCAGCACCGTGACCCGATGCCCCCGCCGGCAGGCTTCGCCCGCCGCCATCAGCCCGGCGGCGCCCGCGCCCACCACGATCAGTTCTGCCATGGCACGTTCTCCTTCCAGAGGGTGAGGATGCCCGCCGCGCTGAACAGGAGCAGCAGCGGGTGCACGGTGGAGAGATACATCGCGTAGGTGCCGATGTTGAAGCTGGACACCTCCACAAAGGCGATCATGAAGCAGCGCAGCAGCGCCATGGCGAAGAGGCCCGCCAGCAGCAGCGCCAGCATCCCCCGCCCCGGGGCGGCCTTTTTGCGGCGCAGGTCAGCCACCAGGCCGGGCACCGCCCGCAGCTGCAGCGCCACCGCCGCCACAAAGGCCACCGGCAGCGCCAGGGCGTAGGCCATCCGGAGGGTCTCCAGCCCCAGATACACCAGCCGCTGCGCCGGGCTGTAATAGGGCAGCGCGGTGCCCGCCTGGGCGGCGGAATTGGTGCGCTGGCCCAGATAATTCTCCCACACCGCCAGGTCTTCCACCGGGCCGATGGAGAGATTCTCGGCGTCGTAGGGCTCGCAGCCGCCGAAGGTGAGGGAGTACCACAGGCTGCGGACCCCCTCGGCCAGCACCGGGCCCACATACTCCGCCCGGATGGGGGGGGTGGTGCCGCTGCGTTTGCCGCCCCGCGCGGGCAGTTCGCCCGCGTCGCACAGTTCGTTGATGGTGTCCGCCACCCCCTGCCAGTATACTTCCGCCTTTTGGGCGCTGTCATACACGCCCTCGTACCAGGCCGCCTTGCGGATGGCCCAGTAGAAGCTGCCGGACTGGTAGTCGTCCAGTTTGGGGTTGCGGTAGCTGTTTTGCAAATCGTCGTCCTCTTCCAGCCACTTCTCCAGCGGGGCGAGGGCGGGCACCTTTTCATAGAGCAGCTGCCGCGCCGCGGCGTTCACGCTCACCAGCGGCTGCCACTGGCCCGCCTCCACCCGCGTCATGGCGCCCATGGCGGCGGAAAAGCCGCCGGAGGAAAAATCACTCACGGTGAACACGCCGTAGTAAGCGTAGTTCACCGCGCTGAAGGCCAGCAGCCCCGCCGCCAGCAGGGCGAAAGGGATGGCCAGCGCGGCGCACCGGGCCAGTTTTTGGGCGACGGGCAGCGCCGCCCGCAGGGCGGTGATGAGCAGGATGAGGCTGCCCGCGGCGGCAAAGGGCAGCAGCCACATGCCGTCCTCCCTCGTCAGCCAGGCCAGGGCGAGGCCCACCCCCGCCATTCCCAGCCAGGGCAGGCCCTTGGCCAGCGGCCCGCGCCAGCGCAGCGCCCAGCCGCACAGCCCCGCGAAGAAGAACATGCACAGGGCGGGAAAGATGTTGTCCCGATAAACGCGCAGGGTGAAGCTGGCGCTCACCGCCGGACTGAAAGCCAGCAGGGCGAACACCAGAAAGCGGCTTTTGTACCGCCGCAGCACCGGGGCGAAGGCCAGCGCCGAGGCCAGCGACGCGCCGCAGGCCAGCAGCTGCCCCGCCGCCAGATACGGGACGTGCAGCGCGTTGCACACCGCCAGCCACACCGCGAAGAACATGTGCTTCGAGAGGGTGAGCCAGTCGTAGGCGCCCAGCCACTGCCCGGCGGAGATGCTCTGCGCCGCCCGGAACATCAGCTCATCGTCGATGGGCGCGCCGTCCACCCACACCCAGATCATCTGGAACCGGCTGACGGCCACCTTGGCCAGCACCACCAGCGCCACGGCGATCCAGAAGGCGCGGCGGCTCATGTCTTTTTTCAGAACGTGTTTCATGGCCAAACCGGCCCCCTTGCTTATTTTTGCAGTTTCTCCACGCCCTCGATGAGGTAATTCTGCTTTTTGAAGGTGAGACGTACCAGCAGGTTCAGATACTTCACCGCGATGGTGAGGATGAAGAACAGGCCCGAAAGCCCCGTCGACAGCAGCAGCATGGTGGTGGTCCAGCCGGCGATGGGCTGGCCCAGGCAGAACACCGCCACCGTGTACACCAGCGCCAGCAGGGTGAGGAACATCATGCCCAGGCTGATGCCAAGGCTCAGCTTGTAGCCCGCGTCGGTGTAGAGGGCGAGGCTGTCCACCGCTTTGTCCAGGCGGGGGCCGTCGTCCTTCGCCGCCCGCCCCTCGAAGGTGAGGCTGGCGCAGGCCAGGCCGCTGGCGGCGTAGGCCGCCTTGCGGTAGGCCAGATCGTCGCTGATGGCCTTCACCCGGTTCACCGCCCGGCGGCTCACCAGCCGGAAGGCGTCGGTGGAAAGTTTATAGGGGCTGTTGCTGAACCGGTTGAACACCCGGTAGAACGCCCTGCTGGTCAGCCGCTGGTGGCTGGGGCAGACGGTGACCACATCAAAGCCGGTGAGGGCTTTTTGATAGGCCTGCCAGATGAGGTCGGGGTCGTAGTTCATCGCCGGCCGGTCGAACTCCAGCACAAAGTCGCCGATGGCGGCGTCCAGCCCGGCGTTCATCGCCCGCTCCACCCCCTGCCGCAGGCTCATGTTCACCACCGTCAGGGGCGCGGTGAGGCTGGCGGCGGCCCACTTTTTCAGGGCGGGCACCGTGTCGTCGGTGCAGCCGTCGTTCACCGCGATCAGTTCATAGTGGGCGAAATGCTCCGCCAGCACCCCGTCCAGGGCGGCAAAAAAGTCCGCCGCGGCCCCGCCCGCGTTGTGCAGGCAGACCACCGCCGAGACGAAATTGCTCTCTTTATTGTTCTGGGCCATCTTGCAGCACCTCGTCCAAATCGTATACCGTGTTGATCTTGCCGGAGAGCACGCTCACAAAGGCCGGCGCGTCGGAGTACCGGCGGATCACCGTGGGGCGGGAGTCGTCGATCTCGCTGGCCTTCAAAATGGGCTTCATGCTGAACAGGCTGCCGGCGTAGGCAAAGGCGTACTCCTCTTTCAGATACTTGCGGGCCAGCTGGCTCATCTGGGGCCAGGCGCTGGCGGGCTTTGCCGGGCAGTCGTTGCAGTTCGCAAGGTCGCCGGGGCGGCACCGCCCGCCGCTTTTCGCCTGGCAGTCAAAGGCGGGCAGGCCGTCGTAGCTGGTCAGGTGGGGGGTGAAGGCCACCGCGGTGAGGCTGTGGTACCCCGTGCGCCCGAAGGGCATGATGGAGAAGAAGGGCCCGTCCATCACCGTGATGCCGGTGTTTTTGAGCGCGTCGCTCACGGTGCACAGGATGATCTCGCACAGTTCGTACTTGATCTTGAAGGGCTCAAAGCCCAGCATGGCGTGCACTTCGTTCACCCCGGCGTAGGTGGCGTTGAGCAAAAAGGGCGCTTCAGCCCTCACGTCCCCCGCCTTCACCCGCCAGACGCCGCCCGCCTGTTCGATGGAATCGGGCTTGCGGGAGTAGAGCACCGTGACGTTCTCCATCCCCGCGATGCGCTTTAAAAAGTGCTCTTTTAAGATGTTCGCGTCGTAGGTGTATTCCGTGGTCAGGAACGCCCCGTCGCACTGGCCGGGGTTGAAGTATTTCGAGGGGGCCACGTCGTCGCAGCGGATGTGTGCCGCCGCGCAAAAGCGCCGGAACTCGGCGGCGTTGGTCCAGGAGAAGTGGGCGCTGGTGGCGTAGACCTGGTCAAACTGGCGCAAAAGGCAGAAGTCGTAGTCCCGGCAGAAGCGCTGGAAGTAGTGGGCGCTCTTGATGGCGGTGGAGTAGCTGCGGGGGTAGTGGTAGCCCATGTGCACCCGCGCCTGGTTGATGTAGGTGGCCCGCAAAAAGGGCCCGGGATCCTTTTCCAGCACCAGCACCCGCTGGCCCGCCCCGCCGCACTTTTCGGCGGCGTACAGGCCGTAGAGCCCCGCGCCCAGAATGATCTTGTCGTAGGTCATGCCCTGCCTCCCTTATTCCGGGTCATACCGGCCCGCCAGCGCCGCGAACAGAATTTTCAAAAGGTTCGAGTTGCCCTTGAAGCCCTTGATCTTGGTGGGGGCGGGCTCGTTTTTGGGATAGGTCCGCTCCACCGGCACCTCACAGGCCTTGAGCCCCAGCCGGGTGGCCCGCACGCTCAGGTAGGCCAGCAGCTCGTAGCCGGGGAAGATGTCCCGCAGGGGCTGCACCGCCGGGTGGGTCAGGTAGGCCCGGCTGTAGGCCCGGTAGGCGTTGGTGGTGTCGGTGAACCAGTGGCGGGCCGCCAGGCTGATGACCGGCGCGTGGATGAGGCGCACCGCCAGCCAGCGGGCGGGCGGGGTGTTCACCGCCTTGCCCCCCTTGATGAAGCGGCTGCCCTGCACCAGGTCGTAGCCCTCTTTCAGCTTTTCGATAAAAAGGGGCACGCTCTCGATGGAGTCCTTGTTGTTGCCGTCGATGGTGAGCACGCCCGCATATCCCCGCTCCAGCGCGAAGTGCAGCCCCATGCGCAGCTGGGCCCCCTGCTTGCCGGGGCCTTTTTTGGTGAGCAGACAGTTCACCCCCCGGCTTTTCAGCCCCGGCAGCGCCATGCTGCCGTCAGTGCTGCCGCCGTCGCACAGGATGATATCCACCAGGCCGCACACGCCGGCTGCTTTCGCCCGGTCCAGCTCCTTCAGGATGCGCCCGCCCTCGTTGATGATGGGGATGAGCAGGCAGTAATCGCTGCGCTTTTCCGCCAGCGTTTCCACCGTATAGTCCGGCACGCCGGGAATGTTCTTTCGCTCTTCCATCGCTCAGCCGAACACCTCCGCCACATATTCCAGGCTGCGGGTCAGTTCCTCCTCGCCCGCGGCCTTCATCTCCAGCGACACAAAGCCCTGGTAGCCCACCCCTTTCAGCAGCAGCGCCAGTTCCCGGTGCAGCGGCCGCGGCCGGATGGGGGCAAGGCCCGGCTCGCTGATGTGCACATGGTTCACCCGGTGGAGATGGGCGGCCACCTCCGCCGCCGTCTCGCCGTTTGCCACCATGGCCCCCACGTCCAGGTTCACCGCCAGGCCCGGCCGGTCCAGCCGCTCTGCCAGGGCGAACACCTCCTTGTGGGTGTTGAGGAAGTTGGTGTTGTACATCGGGGGGTTCGCCTCCAGGGCGATCGCCGCGCCCCGCCGCCAGGCAAGATAGGCCAGCTGTTCAAAAAAGCCGTCCGCCTCGGCGGCGGTGTGGCCCTCCGGGATCGTGCGATTGCGGGGGCAGCCGAACACGAGGCTTTTGCAGTGGCAGGCATAGGCGAACTCCAGCGCCTCGGCGGTGTAGTCCGCCAGGGCCGCGGCCTCCTCCGGCTGGAAGATGCTGCCGGTCTGGCCATACCAGATGCTCTGCATGCTGGGGATGGAAAAGCCGTATTTCTGCCACATTACCCCGGCGAACAGCGCCGCGCCGGGCAGGTTGTCGTAGGGTCTTTCCGGAAAGACGCGGGTGGGCGCGATCTCAAGGCCGGTGTAGCCCAGCTGGCGCATCTTCGCCCAGACGGCCTCGTCCTGGCTTGCGCTCCAGCCGATGTTGGAAGCGGAAAGTCTCATGCCTGTCCCTCCCAGTTTTTCATGAAGCGGCGGATGCCCGCCAGCTCCTCCTCTTCGGTGCAGAGGTAGCCGCCCGCCCCGCCGAACAGGGCGGCGTGTTCGGTGCGCATGTCGTAGTCGAAGGGCACGCCGGGCAGTTCGTTTTTGAAGGTGCCTCCCCTCACCGCCCGGTAGACGGCGGCGGCGCTCACCGGCGGGGTGGCCAGATTCAGCACCCGCAGCCCGGCGGCCAGGGCCGTTTCGATGTGGCTCCACAGCCCCGCCAGGTCGTAAAACTGATACACCGAGCGGCTGTCGGTGAAGTGGAGGGCGTTCCAGTCGTTCTGCGAAAACCACGCCCGCAGCGCCGCGGCGTCCACCGCCCCGGTGAGTTTGTAAAAGCCGTTGCCGCCGTCGGCGTAGCCGGCGGCCACGAGGTCGCTCTTTGCCGCCAGTTCCCGGTATTTGTCCGGCCGCAGCATCGCCGGGGCGACGGTGTGCAGATCGTAAAGGAAATTCTTTTTCAGCCCTCTGCCGTAGAGGGCTGGCAGCCGGACGATGAGGGCGTTTTCAAAATCCTCGCGCACCCACTGTTCCAGCCGCAGGCGGTTGGCGCCGTAGGGAGCAAGGCCCGCGCCGGCCGGCTCGTCCGCCTCGGTCCTGCCCCGGCTGTCGGCATAGACGGCGATGGAGGAGACGAGTACCGTCTGCTTTGCGTTCAGGCGGCGCAGGTTCTCCCGCGCGGCGCGCATCACCGAAAGGTCCGCCTCCGGGTCCCGGTTGGCCAGATACATGGCCGCCGGCACCCCGGCGTAGACCACCAGGTCGTTGTCCTTGCCGAACTGATCGGCCACATCGGTGGAGTGGCAGGCCGCGTCAAAGGCGTGGCTGGCCAAAAGGTTGCCCCCCACAAAGCCGGTGCTGCCCACAAGAACGGTGCGCCCCATCCTCTTCGCCCCTTTCCAACAGTCATAGCAATACAGAATACATTATACACAAAAAGCCCCCCGCATACAAGGCCGAGGGGCGCGGGGTTGCCCGCGTCCCCGAACGCCTGTGCCGGGCGGCGCCCCGGACCGGTTGCAACAACATGGACTTGCGCATCCCTTTGTGCTATATTTTTTATCACAACAGCTCAAAAAAAGCGCGGGGGCCATTGCAGAGCGGCGGGTGCCGTCCATCCCCGCTGACCGCTTGCGGGTTTCCCATGGCCCCGGAGCAGGCCGCGGCAGAAACACTCAACGGCTCCCGCCCCGCGGGGCGGTGTGCCGCGCGACTCTTGAACCAGGGAAAAAGAGGATGGTGCCATGAACAGGAAAAAAATCCGCCGGGCCTTAGATGGGTGCTCGTAAGACAGTAATTCTAAAAAATTACTATTTTACGGCATCTGTCTGACAGGGTTGGAAACAACACCGAAAAGAACGATGTCGAGTCGCATGACCGGCATCGTTCTTTTTTGCAACAAAATATTAGAATTACGGAGGTATTTACCATGAAACACCTGTTATCTTGTGAATTTAACCTTGATACTGCTTGTGTAGAGC
>DWYI01000038.1 GCA_019118765.1 Candidatus Allofournierella merdavium
CGAAAAGAACGATGTCGAGTCGCATGACCGGCATCGTTCTTTTTTGCAACAAAATATTAGAATTACGGAGGTATTTACCATGAAACACCTGTTATCTTGTGAATTTAACCTTGATACTGCTTGTGTAGAGCTTTGCTTTTCAGACAGCAGCATGGTTTCTATCGACACTATCGCTGTGGAAAATGAGGTAGTGAATAATATGTATCAACAGTCGGAACTCGACTATCTGATCTATAATGACCCTGCTGCATATGCTGATTTAATCCTTAACGGCGATCCTGCTGTCTACCTCAAGACAGTTACGGAATACCAAAACCTTGGTTGATTTTTGGTGACGAACAAGAGCTGCCCTGCCATTCATCGGGGCAGCTCTTGTTTTGACATGGATGTGTTCATAAATAAGTTGTGCTTTAGTGCGATAAATTCGGGAATAAGCATTGAAAAAGAGAACCTTATCCTATATAATAATGTGTGTACACACAAAGCAGAAGCTATACTGACTGAGATGCGAGAATTATAGTATGAAGCAGGATAAAACCAAAAACGAATTTTTTGAAAAAGTAAAATCCATATCTCAAAATGCTACAACAGCAGTAATTGATATGGCTTCCGATATTGTAGAGAACACTCGTGATATGGCTACTTCCACCGTTGATAAGGTCAATGCGGCGATAGAAGAAAAGAAAGCGGCTTCCGAAAAGGATCGGAGGGATAAGTTCGATACGGCAATTCTTCCACTGGAGGGAACTGAAGCAGAGGTCTTTATTCGTGCTCTTGGTGATTCACCCTTAAAACTTACAGATAACAAAACCAAGCAGATAAAGAACGTATTTCCTATTCCTCGTGAGCAAAACATTTTATGGGCAGATGCGGAATTTGACCTCAGACCGAGTGGAATTGTTGCTACCGACAAAGGGCTTTTCATCAGGACAAATGTCAGTATGCTTGATGGGAAAATTGGTACCAGCAATTTTGAGCTTGACAGTTTTGAGAGCGAAGAAGAACGGCAGGCGTATTTACAGCATAAATCTCAATATCATAGTGGAAAAGCTGTTTTGCTGTTTTATAGCTGGAGCGATTTTGACGCAAGCTGGTTTGCCGGCAAATCTGAAATTGAGAATAAGGCTTTATTAGTAGAGCCGCAGTGTTCCCATCGATTCGTTGAGCTATGCAGAACTTTTTCCGCACAAATTACAGCTGAAAACAGAATGTCCATTGATATAGATGAACTGCCAGTCAATCTTGATGAACAGGTCATCAAAACCAGTATTGCGGCTGGTGCGGCAGTTGAATCTTCGCAGATTGCTATTTTCGCAGAACATAAAGCCAGTATCAATACGCCCGCAGGACATGGTGAGATGGCAGAAGAAGCCATCAATATGTTGGATAGACTACATGGCTTCGATGCAAAAGTAATAGGTCGTGACAATGCTAAGGATGGCGCAGATCGACAGGTTGGCGATATTTTCATACAGACAAAATACTATAATTCAGCAAGAGGCTCTTTGGAGGCTTGCTTTAATCCTGAAACTGGGCAGTATCGGTATATAAAAGACGGAAAACCGATGCAGCTCGAAGTACCGAAAGACCAATATCAAAAGGTTCTTGATGGCTTCCGCAGAAAAATCGAAAAAGGAAAAGTCCCTGGGGTCACAGACCCAAACGAAGCGCCGAATATTGTTCGCAAAGGTAGACTGACTTACCAGCAGGCGGTCAATCTAACAAAACCCGGCACAATAGAATCACTATCGTATGATGCTTTTACAGGAGCAGTAACTTGTTCCTGTGCATTGGGGATTACTTTTGTTGTCACCGTCTTTTTGACTTGGAGAAAGACCGGCGATATTAAGCAAGCAATTCAAGCGGGTGTCTCTGCCGGATTGCAAGTGTTCGGAATATCTTTTGTCCAACACATGCTTGTTTCCCAGATAGCGAGAACAGGATTAGCCAATTCTTTGTTAGCACCGAGCCAGTATATTGTCGGCAAATTAGGGTATCAAGCATCCGCTACGATTGTAAATGGTATTCGTGCACTTTCAGGAAAAAGCGCAATATACGGAGCTGCTGCCTCAAAACATCTTGCGAAAATATTGAGAAGCAATGTATTGACCTCTGTTCTTTCTTTTGCGGTGTTTTCAATTCCCGAAACATATAATGTTGCCGCTCGAAAAATATCCGGTGCTCAATATGCAAAGAACATGAGCGTACTTGCCGGATCTATTGCTGCTGGTGCCGGAGGTGCCATTGCTGCCGGTGTTGTTGCGGCAAAAGTTGCAGGCGTTGCAGGCACTGCTGTTGCTCCTGGTGTCGGCACAGTGGTTGGCATTGCTGGTGGTTTTGTCGGTGGCGCAGTTGGGGCAAAAGTAGTAAAGACTACTGGGGACATTTTATACGAAGATGATGTAGAAACACTTGGTAGACTGTTTAACGCCTATGTATCCTGTTTGATTGGCGAGTACTTACTGGATGAAGCAGAAATCGATTGTTTAATTTCTCGTCTCAATGAGATTAAGCAAAAAGAGTTTAAGCTCTTGTTTGAAAACCTTGAAAAAGCAAATGAACAAGAATGTGTTGTGAGAGATTT
This sequence comes from Candidatus Allofournierella merdavium, assembly GCA_019118765.1. Taxonomy (GTDB): domain Bacteria; phylum Bacillota; class Clostridia; order Oscillospirales; family Ruminococcaceae; genus Allofournierella_A; species Allofournierella_A merdavium. The sequence continues at coordinate 2,585 of DWYI01000038.1, forward strand.
TTTGAATCCACACTTTGAGGCAGTTATCACTCAACGGACACAGTTTATGCTACCGTCACCCGATTGTATTATTGAGGCGATGGCTGAACTTGTAGAAGAAGATATTGAGGTGCCGACCGATGGCAGATAAGCGAAAACCACCAATCCGTCAACGCCCAATACAGGTCAAGTTTTTTGTAGACGAAAAAGAGCTTGACCTGATAAAACAGAAAATGGCACAGATGGGAACAGAGAACATGAGTGCCTATCTCCGCAAAATGGCAATCGACGGGTATGTTGTAAATTTGGATATGCCCGAACTCCGTCAGTTGACTTCCAAAATGAAACGAATATCCAACAGCGAAAACCAGATTGCCAAACAACTTAACACAACGGGTAACATCTACGAAGCGGACATTGAAGAAATCAAAAAGAATCAGGAAGAAATTTACGAAGGTATTAAAAAAATTCTGCTTTCTCTTTCCCATCTGAAATGATGTCAGCTCCGCAGGAGCGTAGCCGATTTTGAAAAAATCGTCAAAGGGTTTGGGATGCTTCCCAACAAGCTTTTGCAAAAATCAGCTTCGCTGAAATTTGCAAAACGCACGATGTGTGTACACACGTGCACTGCTTGCAAAGTTTGTTTTGACCTTTTGTAAGCAAATTGAAGATTTTCATTTTCCGCAAAATCAGCAATGCTGTATTTTGTAAAAAATGCAGTGTGTAGTTACACCTGCTGCGGTTCTCTATTTGACCGTTTCCCAAGATGGCAAGTGCCATTTTTCAACCATGAGTTTATATTTTTGCCAAACAAATAAGGAGCGATTTTATGATCCTGGACATATCAAATTCTGAATTCAAAAAACTTTTTGAAGATAAAAAATTATTTTTACCAATTCGCTGGGATGGTTATGATTTTCTACACACCTTAAATGGCTTGTTTGATTACTACATTAAGAAATTAGACCTCTTGCCCGATGATGGACATGACATCCGTGTTGATACCGAAGTAGTGAAAAGAGCTTGTGGTCTTTTATCTAAAGCTGTTAGTCATTACTTAAACGGATTTCCGTCCAAAGCATACAGTTCTTTTGAAAGATCCATGAACATATTTATGGGCAGGCCCCTAAGAATATATCAAAAAAGTGTTACTGAACAATTTGAGGATAGGAGAAATTATCGAAACAACGATGATAGCTTAAAACTGTTTCGTGTTACTTCTGTCAGTGACAATAGACCTTATGGAAGAGAACGTGTGTTTCATACGCCATATAATCTTCGCTCTAAAGTTTCTACATGCAGGTATAGTATTGCTGGATATCCAAGTCTGTATTTAGGAACTTCTCTCGACTTATGCTGTGAAGAAATACACCTTAACCCTCATCAAGATTTTGCTCTGGCATCTATCTTCAAACTTGAACGGACAGTAGAATATTCTAATACAAACATTCAAGTTATTGAGTTGGGCGTTAAACCACAAGATTTTTTAAACATCGAACGTTACAACGAAAGACATGAGAGAAGAATCAATAATTCATTGTTAGAAAATTCAAGTGTTCGTGCAGCATACTTGCTTTGGTACCCCTTAATTGCAGCTTGCTCATATATAAGAGTTAGTAAGAAAGATCCCTTTGCAGCAGAATATATTATCCCTCAACTATTAATGCAATGGGTTAGATGTGAAATTGGTTCTCAACCAGGCATAGAAGATGAGTATAACCAACTGATTGGTATACGCTATTTTTCTTGTGCATCACAAAAAGCATCTGAAATGGGATTCAATTATGTTTTTCCAACAAGCGGAAAACAAAAATCTCCCGATTTGCCGTATTGTTCGGTTTTGGCAAAGTCGTTTTACTTAAGCAGTCCAGTATATGTTCACGAGTTTGAACATCTCTATGAATGTGAACAGTATCTTAGAAAAAAGGGAGATTTTGATTTTATCGGAAGTTGAAACAAGGGAGGTTCGACCGGATGGATGAGAAACGAAAAGAGGAAGAAACTCGCGAGCTTACTCCTGAAGAAATAGACGATATGATTTTCGAGGAACAGATTGCGAGTGAAGAGCATAACGAAAAAGTCCCCGAATACTACTTCTCCAATCCCGACCCGTATGCCAAGATCGAGCCTCGCCCCGATGATGCGCCAAAGCGTGACATCAAGTTTGATGAAAACGGTAACATTGTTGTAAAAAATCTGTCTGCCTTTTGGCTGCCCGAAGTGACAATTGTGGATGAAGTTGGCGGTGCAGAATACACAGTTACAGGCAGCTATGAGGGCACGGAAACTCTTGATAAAAAGCTCAAACGCATTATGGAGCAGAACGCTACCGATGATGAATCTGATATCACGGAGGATGGCGAATGAACAGCGACACCTCTCTTGATATAAACACCAATTCCAATCCTGTACAGACAGTTGCCCAACAGAAGGAGGATTACGAAATGTTAAGGGCAACCGACAAAATCACAGCACTTTATTGCAGATTGTCCGTAGAGGACACCAAGGATGAGAAGAAAAACGGCAAAGAAGATTTGTCGAACTCCATCCAAAATCAAAAGGCCATGTTGCTTCAATACGCACGAGATCACCGCTTCCCCCATCCGACATTTTTCATCGATGACGGCTACAGCGGTGTGACCTATGATCGTCCTGGTTTTCAGAAAATGCTTGATGAAATTGAATCCGGTCATGTGGGTGCGGTCATTACGAAAGACCTGTCAAGACTTGGGAGAAACTCCGCTTTGACGGGACTGTATATCAACTATACTTTCCCTCAGAACGATGTCCGCTACATTGCCATCAATGACCACTTTGACAGCATCAACCCCAACAGCACAGACAGCGACATTGCTGGTATCAAAAACTGGTTCAACGAGTTTTTTGCTAAGGATACAAGCCGAAAGATTCGTGCGGTGCAAAAAGCAAAGGGTGAGCGTGGCGAAAGATTGACCGTCCATGTGCCGTATGGCTACATGAAAAACCCCGAAAACCCAAAGGAATGGGTGATCGACGAGGAAGCTGCACAGGTGGTCAAGAAGATTTTCACGCTCTGCATGAACGGGCGTGGACCGAGCCAAATTGCAGACCAGCTTGAAAAGGACAAGGTACTCACACCTACCGCATACAAAAACAAGCAAGGTGTGAAAACACCGCACACCGAGCCGGAAAATCCTTACCGCTGGCACGAAAGCACCATTGTCAATATTCTTGAACGAAAAGAGTACATTGGCGCAACGGTCAATTTCAAGACCTACACCAATTCTATTTGGGACAAGAAGCAGAGGGAAAATCCCGAAGAAAATCGAGTGATTTTCTACAACACTCATCCTGCCATTATCGAGCAGGAAGTCTTTGACAAGGTACAGGAAATTCGTCAGCAGCGACACAGGCGAACCGCAACAGGCAAGAGCAGTCCGTTTTCGGGATTGGTGTTCTGTGCTGATTGCAAGCAGAAGCTCTACTATTCCACCACCAAGTACTTTGAAAAGCGACAGGACTTTTTTATCTGTTCCACTCACCGCGCCAACAAGGACAAGTGCAGTGGACACTATATTCGTGCCGTAGTTTTGGAGGATTTAGTCTGGAATCACATGAAAGAGGTTATCTCGTATGTGACCCGATATGAAGCACATTTCAGGGTGGGAATGGAGCAAAAACTCCGTCTGCAAAGCGAGGAAACCATAAGGGTATATAAGAAGCGTCTGGCACAGGCAGAAAAGCGTATAGGGGAACTTGACCGCCTGTTTATCAAAATCTACGAGGACAACGCCAAGGGCAAGCTGAACGATGATCGCTTTGCCATGATGAGCAAGACCTACGAAGACGAGCAGGCGCAGCTCAAAGTTGAAATCATAAATCTGCAAAAAGAAGTCGAAGTACAGGAACGACAGATAGAAGATCTTGAACAGTTTATTCAGCGGGCACATAGATACACCGACCTCACGGAACTTACGCCATATGCTCTCAGAGAGCTTGTAAAAGCGGTTTATGTGGAGGCACCGGATAAGTCCAGCGGCAAGCGCAAACAGAGGGTACATATCGAATATGACCTTGTGGGCTACATTCCCGTGGATGAACTGATAAAAGCGGAACAGGCATGACCGAAATCATGCCTGTTCCAAGAAATTCACATATTACTGTTTTACGACCACCGAGCATTTCTGCCGCTTCTTTTGGCGCTGGCCGTTGTTTCGCTGGCCGGGTGCCGGTCCCGGGAGGATCTTCCGTTTTATCCGATGGAGAGCGAGGGCGATTCCCAGGTCCTCTGTGTGGACGGCGTCAGATACGAGCGAAGCTATCCTCGTGAGGATGAAGAGGCATACATACGCTACAGCGGCAGCCGGTATTGCTGGACGACCACAGAGGCGGAGTATGGGCCGCAGATCGGGGTCTGCGGCGAGGACGCCGATAAAACGCCTGCATTAAATATCTATGAGGTGGCGGGCGACAAGGAGCGAACCTTTCTCTACACATATCCCGTCCACTTTTATATCGGCGGCCCGGATTACAGCCTCTGGCGGCGGGAGGGCGTGACGCTGGGGGCGCCGAGCGCGGAAACGGTAGCTTCCATTTCGTTCATCTGCCAGGAGGACTCCCTTTTCCAGGTGGACGACCCCGCGCTGATCGCCGCCTTCATGGAGGTCTATCACAGCGATGGACAACCGCCGGCGGACATCGAAGACGGCGCGGGTTGGCGGGGCTGCTCCTTAATAATGCGCCACAAGGAGTATCCTTTTCTCCAGTACGAAATCGAGTGTTACTATTCTCCGGAGCAAAAGACGGCCTGCTATCGGACATCCCCGCTGGGGGAGTGGTTTCCTTTCCCCGCCGCGTGGGGCGAGATCATTTCAGAGGCCGACTTCCCCGCCGGGGAGGCGTGAGCCAGGCGCGCGGATGCGGCGGTCAGCCTGTGAAAACGTTGAATGGGCGGCCGGCAGCGGCCAAAGCCACGGCAAGAGCATAGCCAGGAGCAGTTGTTTTCGACCGGGAAAACAGCCGCTCCTTTCTTTTTCTCCGGGCAAAACCGGGAGAGGCTCCCGCGCGGGACCGGCCGCCGGGCACAGGGAGCGGAAAAGGCGGGTCCTCCGTTGGGGCGGCCGCCTGCCGGGGCGGCGAACCCCTGACAAACAAGCGGGGCGGAACGGCCCCCGACCACGCCCGGCGGCGGGGCCCTTCTTTCTCCGGCATTCGGGTGCCCTCTTTCCGCGCATCGCATGCCGGATCTGCCCGCGACGCGCCCTTTAAGAAATTTGTAAGAAAAAGGGCGGCCGTGTCGTAAGATTTACAGGATATACTGGCAGACGGTTGGCAAGGTCTTTGCCATCGCGTACAATAAAGGCAAAGACGGAAAGGAGGCGCAGACGGATGGAACCGCTTTGTATCCTGGTGGCCGACGACGACGCGGACATCGTGAACGCCGTGCGGCTGTATCTGGAAAAGGAGGGCTTCACGGTGCACGGGGCGGCCAACGGGCTGGAGGCGCTGGACATTCTGGAACGGCAGACGGTGCATCTCATCCTGATGGACGTGATGATGCCCCGGCTGGACGGCTTTTCCGCCATCATGCGCATCCGGCAAAAGCGCAACCTGCCCATTCTGGTGATGAGCGCCAAGACCGAGGACTCGGACAAGGTGCTGGGGCTTTCCATCGGGGCGGACGACTACATCACCAAGCCCTTCAGCGCCATCGAGCTGGTGGCGCGGGTAAAAAGCCACCTGCGCCGGTATCTGGAACTGGGCGGCGCGGGGGCCGGGGGCTCGGTGCGCCGGGTGGGGCGGCTGGAATACGATTTTGACGCCCACACCCTCGCGGCGGACGGCGCGCCGGTGAAGCTCACCCCCACCGAGACGCGCATCATGGAACTGTTCATGAAAAACCCCGGGCGCATCTTTTCCGCCGAAGAGATCTACGCCCGGGTGTGGAACGAGGCGGCGGCCTTCGCGCCGGAAAACACGGTGATGGTGCACATCCGGCGCATCCGCGAAAAGATCGAACTGAATCCGAAGGAACCGGAATACTTGAAGGTGGTGTGGGGTCTTGGGTACCGACTGGAAAAAAAGTAAGCCGGCCGCCCGCGTTTTGTGCGGCTGGCTGGGGATGATGGGCCTGCTGGCGGCGTTGTTCAGCCTGCTGGCGTGCGGGCCCGCCGTGCTGGGCGGCAGCGCCGCCGGCATGGGCGATCTGCTGGCCGGCCAGGTGAGCGGCTCGGTGTATTACCAGCAGCGCATGGCCGACCTGTTCTACAACTGCTCGCTGATGGCCGCCGGGGGCGCGAGCCCCACCGGCCAGACCCTGACCGAGAGCCAGAACACCCAGCTGCGCACCCAGGCGCGGCAGGCGATCGGCAGTGACGACGGGGCGCTGGCCAGCGGGGAGGTGCTCTTTGCCGTGCTGCCCGACACGGAGACCGGCGCCGCCTTCACCAACAGTGATTTTGCCCTCTGGGAGGACGGCCGGGTGGCCGCGCCCCTGGGCTATTCGGTGGCGCTGGCTTACAGTGACGGCAGTTCCTGGGGCAACCGGGCGCTGCTGGCGGCCTACGACAAGCTGCTGGCGGGCCAGACGGTGCACCCCAGCGCCGAGGGGCTGGAAAGCGCCGTGGTGGTGCTGGCGGTGCGCAACAGCGGCGATCTGTGGCAGCCGGGATTCGTCAGCGAGGGGCGGGTGCAGGCGGCCGACCTGCGGCCCTTCCTGCTGCTCATCCTCACCGGCAGCGCCGCGGCCCTTGTGTGCGGTGTGGTGTGTCTTGTGTGGCACCGGCGGGCAAAGCCCGCCCGGGCCTGGGCCGCGTCCCTCACCGGCCGGGTGTGGCTGGAGGCAAAGCTGCTTATCTGGCTGGCGGCCCTCTTCTGCTTCTGGTGCTGGCGCGTGATCTACTTCCCCGATCCCCTCTGGACCGTACTGCCCGTTCTGGGCTGGCCGCTGGTGTGGTTGACCGCCGTGGACCTGCGCCAGGGCGGTGCGGGCGTGTTCCGCCGCAGCCTTCTGGCCCGGCTGGGGGGGCTGGTGCGCGCCGCCTGGCTGGGGCAGCCCTGGCAGGCCCGGGTGGCGTGGCCGGCGGTGCTGTGCTGGCTGGTGCCGGCGGCGATGGTGCCGCTGCTGTGGCTGATGTTCTTTTCCTGCTATTGGGCGGCCCCGGGCCTTGTGCTGTTCGCCCTTGTGCTGGGCCATCTGGCCGCGCTGGCGGTGGCGCTGGCGGGCCTCGTTGTTCAGCTGCGCTTTTGCCGGGACGCCGGCCGCCTCACCGGCGCGCTGCACACCCTGCGCAGCGAGGGCGCGGCCCGGCCCCTGCACTTCAAGGCGTCCGCCCCGCTGCACGACGCGGCGGAGGACCTGAACGCCCTGCGGGAGGGCATCGACGCGGCGGTGGAGCAGCAGCGCCGGGCGGACCGGATGAAGATGGAACTGCTCACCAACGTCTCCCACGACCTGAAAACGCCGCTGACCAGCATCATCAACTATGCCGACCTGCTCTGCGCCGAGCCCCTGGAGGGCGCGGCGGCGGACTACGCCAAAGTCATCCAGCGCAAGGCGGACAGGCTCAAGCACATGGTGCAGGACGTGTTCGATTTGTCCAAGGCGGCCAGCGGCAGCCTGCCTCTGGCCCCCGCGCCCATCGACCTTGCGAAACTCATCCGGCAGACCCTGGCGGACATGGACGAGGCCATCGCCGCCAGTCCCCTCACCTTCCGCACCTCCCTCGCCCCCGAGGCCTGGGTGCTGGCGGACGGCGAGCGGATGTATCGGGTGTTCCAGAACCTGTTCTCCAACGCCCTGCGCTACTCGCTGGCGGGCAGCCGGGTGTATGTGGAACTGACCGCCGAAAACGGACAGGCCGTGGCCCGGGTGAAGAACGTGGCGGGCTATGAGATGGAATTTGACCCCGCCGAGATCACCGAGCGCTTTGTGCGGGGGGACCCCTCCCGCACCGGCGAGGGCAGCGGGCTGGGCCTGTCCATCGCCAAGAGTTTCACCGAGGCCTGCGGCGGCACGCTGGAGGTGCGGGTGGACGCCGACCTGTTCTGTGTGCAGGTGGCGCTGCCCCTCACCGAAAAGCCCGCCCCTGAAGATGCCGGGGATGGAGCCGAACCGTCCGAGGAATGCGCCGCCGGGGCCCTGTGACCCGCCGCGCCGAACTTTTCAGATACGAGGTCCTTTTCTATGTCCAGTTTTTCTCAACTTTTCGCCCCCGCCGCGCCGGCCCGGGCCCCCGAGGGGGCCGAACTGATGCTGCTGGGCCGCCGCCGGGGCTTCTTCGGCGAGGAGAACCTGCTGCGCCTTGTCACCTTCGTGACGCTGCTCCTGCAGGCCATCAGCTTCATCACCACCCTGCAGGGGGCCACCGTGTTCCTGGGGGGCATCTTTGTGCTGGCGCCCCTCTTCTTCGCGCTGGCGGTGCAGGCCACCGCCTGGTTCCTGGCGGGCAGCCTGCGGGTGCGCGTCACCCCGCTGCGCTGCGTGGCGCTGGGGCTGGCGCTGTGCTGCTCCACCTACTATTCCTATGTGGGCATCTACAACACGGTGAACCCGCCCGCCATGTACCTGGCGGCGGAGTACGCCCAGGTGCGCAGCGAACTGGACGGCGACTATGCCGCCCGCCGCGCCCAGGCCTTCCGCACCGCCCAGGACCAGGTCAACGGCCTGGTGAGCGATCTGGCCCAGCGGTACAGCCTGCTGGAGCAGGAGAGCGCCCGCCTGGCTGCCTGCTCCAAAGAGCTGGAAGAGGTGAGCGCCGAATATTCCGGCGGCCTGCGCGCCCCCAGCCGGAGCAGTTACGCGAACTACGAGGACTATGTGGCGGCCTACAACGCCTACCTGGCCAGCATCACCCAAAGCGCCCCCGCCGAGCAGGCGGCGGTCCGCCAGGCCATCCTGACCCGCTACGGCTTCGACAGTGAAAGCGCCCTGGCCGAGGCCGCGGCGCAGAATGCGTCGGACCTCTCCGCCTTTGCGGCGGCGGCCGGCGAACTTTCCGCCGAGGGCGAAACGGTGGCGGCGAAGCTGGAGAGCGTCCGTGCCGCTTTGCTGGACGCCCTCACCGCCGCCGAGGCGGAGGGCGCCCTTTCCGCCGAGGCCCGCGCCGCGGCGGGCCGGCTGGCGCAGCTGGCCGCCGCCCAGACCGGCAGCACCCTCTCCACCGACGATCTGCTGCGCCCGGTGGACGCGGCCCTGTCCGGCACCGGCGAGGGGCTGATGGCCTCCTTTGACCAGCTGGCCGCCCGGCTGCCCGGCGGGGCGGTCACCCGGGCCAACGCCCAGGAGATGAAAACGCTGCTCACCTCGGAGATCCTGAACGCGGTGCTGCGGGTGAACGAGGTGGCGGGCGAGGAGGTGCGGAGCGCCGACGACCCGGCTTTGCAGATCACCGACCTGCACCTGAAGCCGCTGCTGGCCCTGGCCGCGCCCGCCCAGCGGGGCATGGCCCTCTTCTGCCTGTTTCTGGCGGCGCTGATGGACGGCCTCACGCTGGTGTTCAGCATCGCCTGCCGCCGCAGGCCCACCCTGCTGAAGAGCCGCAGCCCCCGCCGCCTGCTGGCGGAGAACGGCGACGCGCTGGCTTCGCAGATCTGTGCCTGCCTGCCCGCCGGGCGGGACCCGCTGGACGAGCTGGAACTGTTTTTGAGCCGCTTTGCCGCCAGCCCCGCCACCTTGGCCGAGGGGTACAGCCTGGCCGCGCCCCGGGCGGAGCTTGCCGCCTACGAGCGGCTGTGCGCCCTGCTCTGCCAGGCGGGCCTCGCGTCCATCCGCCCGGCGAAGGGCGAGGGCGAGGCCGGCGAGACGGTGCTGCTGCGCTCGGATCTTCTGCTCTTCGCGAACGAACTGCTCACCGCCCGCAGCCGGGGCCGCCTTGCCGGCGATCTTGCCGCCGAGGCCGCGGCGGGCCGCCGGGCCGCCGCCCTGGGCCAGACGGTCTGAGCCCCAAAACGCTCAAAAGGACCTCCGCCGCCCGGCGGGGGTCCTTCCTTTTGTTATCCGAAATAGTGTTCCGGGTCCACCCGGTTGCCGCCCTTGAGCACCTCCAGGTGCAGGTGAGGGCCGGCGGCGGTCTCGGCCATCACCTCGCCCACGCTGCCGAGGGTCTGGCCCACGCTCACCGCGTCGCCCACCGCCACCTGCAGGCTGGAGCCGTCCAGGCCGGCGTAGCGCCAGGTCAGTTCGCCGGCCTCCACCTCCACGATCTGGCCCCACATGCCGTCCTCATAGATGTTGCAGACGGTGCCCGCCACCGCGCTCTTCACCGTGGCGTTTTCGGCACAGGCGATGTCCACGCCGTTGTGGGTGCGCCAGTCCTTCAGCGTCTCGTTGTAGACCAGTTCGTCACCGGAGTAGACCTGCGAGATCTGCCCCTCGACCGGCTGCACAAAGGAGGGTTCGGGCACAGCGGCAGCCTCGCCAGAGTCGCCAGCCGCTTCGGAGGGCGCGCCAGAGCCAGACGCCGAGGACGACGGCTGTGACTGCTTGTCCGACTGCACGGGCACATCGTTCACCTTTTGCTCCACCTGTACGTCCGGCAAATCCCATTCCTGTGTTCCCTCCTGTTCGATCCCACTGGTGGCGTTCGGCCCAAACCGCTGCATCACGTTGCGGATGGCCCAAAAGCTGCTGGCCGCCGCCGCCAGGATGCACAGGGCCAGGGCCAGATAAAAGCCCTTGCCTTTAAAAAACGAGATGATCCTGTTCATGCTATCGCTCCTTGCTTTTTTCTGCTGCCGGCCGCGCGGGCCGAAAGCGGCCGGGGCGGCGGGTCATCGCTTTGCCCTTAGTTTGCAGCGCGCCGGTGGGTTTTATTCACCCGCGGCGTTTTTTGGCCACCCCCTTGTTATTTGAAGACAGATGTAGTAAAATGATATTTTCCGAACAAGGCTTTTTTCGGGAGGTGTTTTCTTGGATCAAAGCTATGTGGCGGGCATCGGCGGGGCCAATGTGGACATCCACGGCCAGAGCCTCGCCCCCCTCATCATGCGGGACTCCAACCCCGGCCGGCTGCATGTGTCGGTGGGTGGCGTCACCCGCAACATTCTGGACAATCTCACCCGGCTGGGCGAGCGGTGCGAACTGGTGAGCGCCGTGGGCGACGACGTCTACGGCCGGATGCTACTGGATTCCTGCGCGGCGCTGTCCATCGGCACGTCGCAGCTGACGGTGCGCGAAAACCACCCCTCCTCCAGCTACATCTCCATCATGGACTCCGCGGGCGATATGCTGGTGGCCATGAGCGACATGCGGGTGCTCTCGGCCATGGACGCGGCCTTTGTGGCCCATCGGCTGGAGTTCCTAAACGCCGCGCCGGTGGTGGTGTGCGACGGCAACCTGCCCGCCCCCGCGCTGGAGTATCTGGCGCAGCACTGCACCGCCCCCCTCTACGTCGACCCGGTGAGCACCACCTGGGCCAAAAAACTGCTGCCGGTGCTGGGCCGCTTTGACACCATCAAGCCCAACCGGCTGGAGATGGAGGTGCTGGCGGGCATGTCCATCGCCACCGACGCCGACCTGGAGGAAGCCTGCACCCGGGTGCTGGCCGCGGGGGTACGGCGGGTGTTCGTGAGCCTGGGGGCGGACGGTATCTATTATAAAGGTCCCGAGGGCAGCGTCCACCGGCGCGGCCGCGCCTTTGACAAGCTGGTGAACGCCACCGGCGCGGGGGACGCCACCATGGCGGGCATCATCCACGCCACGCTGGCGGGCAAAAGCGAGAGCGAGGTGCTGAACTTCGCGCTGGGGGCGGGCCTGGTGGCCATCGCCGCGCCGGACACCATCAACGAAGCGATGAGCGAGCAAGCCGTTCACACTATGATAAAGGAGTATGTGGTATGAATCTGAAGAACTATCTGGACATCGCACCCGAAGTAAAATCCGCCGTGGAGGCGGGCAAGCCTGTGGTGGCGCTGGAGAGCACCATCCTCTCCCACGGCATGCCCTACCCCGAGAACCTGACCTTCGCCGCCGAGGTGGAGCGCATCATCCGCGCCGAGGGCGCGGTGCCCGCCACCATGGCCATCATCGACGGCCGGATGAAGGTGGGCCTGTCCGCCGGGGAGCTGGAGCTGATGTGCAAGGGCGAGAATGTGGCCAAGGTGAGCCGCCGCGACCTGCCCATCATCCTGGCCACCGGCGGCACCGGCGCCACCACCGTGGCCTCCACCATGATCCTGGCCAGCCTGGCGGGTATCCCGGTGTTCGCCACCGGCGGCATCGGCGGCGTGCACCGGGGCGCCACCACCACCATGGACATCAGCGCCGACCTGCAGGAACTGGCCCACACCCCGGTGGCGGTGGTGTGCGCGGGCGCCAAGATGATCCTGGACATCGGCCTGACGCTGGAGTATCTGGAGACCATGGGCGTGCCGGTGCTGGGCTACAACACCGACCAGTTCCCCGCTTTCTACTGCCGCAAGAGCGGCTTCGGGGTGGACTACACCGCCACCAGCCCCGCCGAGATCGCCAAGATCGCCCGCACCAAGTGGGATCTGGGCCTTGCCGGCGGCATGCTGATCGGCAACCCGGTGCCCGAGGAGTACGCCCTGGACTTTGACGAGATGAGCGCCGTCATCGACAAGGCCCTGGCCGCCGCCGAAAAGGACCATGTCCACGGCAAGAACATCACCCCCTACCTGCTGGCGCACATCGTGGAGTACACCGGCGGCAAGAGCCTGGCCACCAACATCCAGCTGGCCTACAACAACGCCCGCCTGGCCGCCAAGGTGGCCGTGGAGCTGGCGAAGCTGTAAGCCGCCTGCCCGGAAGGAGAGACCGTCATGGACCGCTGCGGCTGGTGCGGCAAAAAGCTGCCGCGCGGGCAGCGCTTTTGCTGCGACGCCTGCAAGGAACGTTATGAGCGCACTGCTCTGCGTGACCAGCGCTGTATCAAATGGTTTTTCCCCCTGCTGGCCGCAGGCGTACTGACGCTGTTCGCCGGCGCGCTTTACGGGCGGGCCCCCCTGGCCGGCGGCGGCATGCTGCTTGTGGGGCTGGACATTCTGTTCTTTCCCCTGGTCACGCCCGAGACCAGCGCGCTGCTGGGTGTACGCACCGCTCACCGGCGCGACGGGGTCCTCCAGCACCTGCCGGAACCGCCTGGCCAGCAGCGCCTCGTACACCGGCGAGTAGGTCTTGGGATAGGGGCTTTTTTTGCGGTACAGCAGCGAGGGGGGCAGCAGGTCGCTGCAGGCGTCCCGCAGCAGGCGCTTTTCCATGCCCTGCCGGTATTTCATTTCCCAGGGCACGTTGTACACATATTCCACGATGCGGTGGTCGGCGAAGGGCACCCGGGCCTCCAGGCCCCAGGCCATGCTGGTGCGGTCCATCCGGTCCAGCAGCGTCTGCATGAACCAGCGCAGGTTCAGCCAGCTCATCTCCCGCCTGCGCCGGTCCGCGCCCTGTTCCCCCGGCAGCACCGGCGTGCCGGCCAGGGTGTCCCGGTATCGCTGCCCCACATACTCCTCCAGATCCAGTTCCCGGAGCGTCTCCTCGCTCAGCAGGGCGGTGCGGGCCGACAGGTCGGCCGACCAGGGGAACCCGTCGGCGTGCAGCAGCTCCTCCCGGTAGAACCAGGGATAGCCGCCGAAGATCTCGTCGGCGCACTCGCCGGTGAGCGCCACCTTGTTGTACCGGCTGACCTTCCCGCAGAAATACAGCAGCGAGGCGTCCACGTCGGCCATGCCCGGCAGGTCTTTCATCCGCACCGCGTCCCCCAGCAGGTCGGCCAGGGTGGCCTCGTCGCACTCCAGATAGGTGTGGTGCAGCGGGTAGAGCCCCAGCACCTGATCCACATAGGGCCGGTCGCGGCTGGGCTGAAAGGCGTTGGCCTGAAAGCAGTCGTCGTTGCGGGCGAAGTCGAAGGAGAAGGTGTTGAGGGCCTTTCCCTCCTTCGCCAGCCGCCGGCTGGCCAGGGCGGTGACCACGGTGGAATCGATGCCGCCGGACAGAAAACTGCACACCGGCACGTCGGACACCATCTGCCGCTCCACCGCGTCCCGCAAAAGGAAGGACACCTTCTCCACCGTCCCGGCGTAGCTGTCGGTGTGGGGCCGGGCCTCCAGCGACCAGTAGGGCCGTTCCTCCACCCGCTGCCGGGAATACTCCAGGATGCAGCCCGGCTTCACCTCCCGCAGGCCGCGGAACACCCCGCAGCCCGGGGTGCGGGCCGGCCCCAGCCCGAAGATCTCCCGGAAGCTGTCCGCGTCCGCCGCGGGGCGCACCCGGGGATGGGCGAACAGGGCCTTCGGCTCCGAACCGAACACCAGCCGGCCCCCTTCCGTCGTGTAGAAGAGCGGCTTGACGCCCAGCCGGTCCCGGCAGAGGAACAGCGCCTGCCGCCGGCCGTCCCAGATGGCGAAGGCGTAGATGCCGTTGAGCTTTTCGGCCACCGCCATGCCGTATTCCATGTAGCCCAGCAAGATGACCTCGGTGTCGCAGGTGGTCTCAAAACGCCAGCCCCTGGCCAGCAGGTCCTGTTTGATCTCTTCGGCGTTGTACACCTCGCCGTTGTAGACGATGGCGCACTCCCGCCCGCCCTGCCGGCGCACCATGGGCTGCGCGCCGCCGGCCAGGTCCCGGATGGACAGGCGGGTGTGGGCCAGCCCCACACAGTTTTGCAGGTACTCCCCCGTCTGGTCACTGCCCCGGTGGGCGATGGCCTGCCGCATCCTCACCAGCACCTGCGTCCAGCGCCCGGCGTCCTGGAGAAATTCCCCTTTGAAGTCACAAAACCCCGCGATCCCGCACATAACATACACCTCGCTGCAAAAAATACAGGGCGCCCCCCGTCCGGGAAGCGCCCTTGCTTCTCTGCATCAGTATATTCCGCCATTCGCCGATCCGATACCCACAGCGTCAAAAAAAGCGGCAGGCCGCTTCAAAACCTGCCGCTTTCGCCATCATTCCGTTTTGCCGCGGCGCACGGGTCAGCCCTTCATCAGGCCGGCGCCGCTGTGCCAGGCCTGGCCCACCTTTTCGCTCACAGCATAGTAGCCGTTGCGCATCTGGTCAAAGGCGAAGGCCCGCAGCTTTCCGGCGTCGATTTTGCCCGCCTCGTCCAGCACCTTCTCGTCCGCCATCACGTTGACGATCCGCCCCAGCACCCGCAGGCCGTAGGGCTGGTTCTGCATCTCCACCACCTCGCACTCCAGCGTCAGCGGATACTCGGTGATCACCGGCGCGTCCACCCGCCCGCTCTTGACGGCGTGCAGCCCGGTGCGGGCGAACTTGTCCGCCACCTTGCCCGCGCTGGCGATGCCCAGAAAATCCGACTGGGGCAGGGTGTCGATGCCCGGCACCGCCAGGGTGAACGCCTTGCGCGCCTTAAGGTTTGCCACCGTCTTGTGCTCGGCCTCCAGGTTCAGCGCCACCATGTCCTCGGCGCAGATGCCGCCCCAGGCCATCATCATCACGTCCACCGTGCCGTCCTCGTTGTAGGTGCCGATCATGTAGGTCGGCATGGGATAAAGATAGGGTTCTACGCCAAAATCCTTCATCATTGTTCCGCGCGCTCCTTTCGCTGCCGGCGGATTTGACTTCCGCCGCCTCTTACAATATAATTTTAGCAAGCACACGCATGAAAACAAGTACGCACATTGTGGTAATGTACTAACCTTCAGGAGAGTGTATTATGAGTTTTGCCTGCATAAAGGACGCGGATCTGCAGCAGACCGGTTTCAACTACACCATGTCGCTGATCCAGGGCAAGTACAAGATGTTCATTTTGTATGCCCTGATGGAGTACAAGGTGGTGCGGTTCAACGAACTGAAAAAATACATCCGCACCATCTCCTACAAAACGCTGAGCGCCACCCTGAAGGAATTGGAGGCGGACGGCCTGGTGCACCGGGAGGAATACCCCCAGATCCCGCCCAAGGTGGAGTACAGCCTCACCGAGCGGGGCCGGTCGCTGATCCCCATTCTGGACAGCATGTGCGACTGGGGCGACAAACACCGGGGGTGACGCGGACCGGGGCACGGCACAGCCGGGCTTTTCCGGGAGGGGAAGCCCGTTTTTTCGTTGCGGCTGTTTTGCAGAATTTTCTGCCGATGCGCCCCAGGGCGGACGACGGAATTAGTACGACTTCTTCGGCATTTTGTCCGAATACCCCTCTCCCGCCGGCGGGTTTCTTGCACTTTCGACCATTTTGCTTGGAATTACCCGCCATTTTTCTACGGAATTGACAGTTGAAACCTGTCGAATCTTTGAGTATGATATTTAAGGTGTGCCGGGACGCGGTCACGCGGCCCCGCCGCGCCGTTCCATTTGGTTTCAGCAGTCAGCTGTCCGTCCCCTGCACCCGCCCCCTGACGGCCTGCGCGCGGGCAGCCCTGCGCAATTTGATGTGGTGGGGGTATTGACATGAAAAAAGCAAAAACTTCTCGTTCCCTGGCAGCAAGAATGGGTCTGGCGCTTCTGTTTGGATGCGTTGCAGGCCTTTTTTTTATGTGGCTGCGTGAAACGCTGAACGCTTCCGGCAACGCGGCGCTCTGGGGCACGATCAACAACATCCTGTTCCAGGACATCACCGCGGAAGGGGCCACCAACGCCATCGGCCTGTTCTACATCATCGGCCAGATGTTCATCCGCGCGCTGCAGCTGGTCATCGTCCCGATGGTGTTCACCTCCATCGCGCTGGCCATCGGCACCATCTCGGACACCCGCACCCTGGGGCGCATCTCCGTCAAGACCCTGTGCTGGTTCCTGCTTTGCTCCTTCTTCGCGCTGGTGCTGGCCGCCATCGTCGGGCTCTGGCTGTTTGAGGCCGGGCTGTTCACCACCTCCATCGGCTCGCTGCAGGCGAGCACCGGGGCCTCCGGCTCGAACCCCCTGAACGTGATCCTGAACATTGTGCCCTCCAACATCGCCACCGCGTTCAGCAGCAACACCTCCGTGCTGGCCATCGTGTTCATCGCCGCGGCGGTGGGCCTGTGCATCACCGCCGTGGGCGAGGACCGCTGCCTGACGCTGACCAAGCTGTTCAACGAGGTCAACAACCTCTGCGTGGTGTTCCTGAACTTTGTGGTCTCCAAGGTGGGCCCGCTGGCCATCTTCGTGCTGCTGACCCGCACCTTCGCCACCTACGGCATCGACTACCTGCGCCCGGCGGCTTTCTATATGCTGACCACCGTGGTGGTGCTGCTGGTGTACCTGGTGTTCGGCTATGCGCTGATCGTCCGCTTCGGCACCAGGCTGAACCCCATCCCCTTCGTCAAGAAGATCTTCAAGGTGGCGCTGTTCGGCTTCTCCACCTCCTCCAGCGCCGCGGCCCTGCCGCTGAACATGGAAGTCACCTCGCAGGAACTGGGCGTGGACGAGTCGGTCGCCTCCTTTGTGCTGCCCCTGGGCATGACCGTGAACATGAACGGCACCGCCATCATGCAGGTCGTCGCCACGCTGTTTGTGGCGGGCTGCGGCGGATATGACATCACCCCGCTCTCGCTGCTGGTCATCATGGTGCTGGCGCTCATCGCTTCGGCGGGCACCCCTGCCGCCCCCGGCGCGGGCGCCATCATCCTGTTCACCATCCTGTCCGGCGTGGGCATGACCAACGACAGCGCCCTGATGGCCTACAGCCTGATCCTGGCCATCAACCGCCCCATCGAGATGCTCTGCACCGCGCTGAATGTGGTGGGCGACTCCTGCACCTGCCTGTATGTGGCCAAGTCGGAGAATCTGCTCAACACGGAGGTCTACAACGCCAGCCAGCATGAGCTGACCGTGCGCGCCAAAGCCGAGACCGCGTAAGAATGTTTCCCTCAAAAGAGGCTGCTGCTCAAACCTGTTGAGCAGCAGCCTCTTTTTTTACGATTCTCCCAGCAGGTCGAACATCCTGCGGGCGGTGTCTCCGGTGACGGTGCCGTCGTCGGGGGGTGCGGGCACCGCGTTCACCTCAAGGTAAAGATTCTTTGCGTCGATAAGCGTCTGATCGCAAAAGATGCCCAGCTGCAGCGTGAGGCTCTCGCCGTCCCTGATGATGTAGCAATAAGCCTGGTGCTGGCTGTCCAGTTTGGCGTCGCCCTCCTTGGGGCGCAGGCTGAAATACCCCAGCACGGGGAAGTTGGGCTGGCTGCCCTCCTCCAGCTTGTCCGTCAGCAGCAAAGGCGTCAGGTCGTTGGCGTCCGCGATGACCTCCTCCGGCGCCCCGGCGGGGGCGGCGTACTCCGCCTTCAGTTCCACCAGCACAAAGGGCCGTGCAAGAATATCTTCGCTGTCCACCGTGCAGCCGTACAGATCCACCCCGGCGCTTGCGATGGAATCGTACACCTTCGCCCCTTGCAGCGTGTAGGTCAGCCCCTCCACGCCCCGCTGGATGGCGCTTTCGGTGCCGTCCTCGTAATGGATGGTGAAGCTTTTATAGCCTGAAATGCTCTCGCCCACGCCTTTGGTCTCGGGCTCCTCCCCGGCGGCCGGCTCCGGCGTGGGCGGGACCTCGCTGGCGGGGGCGGCGCTTTCCGCCCCGCTTTCAGGCTGGGGCGGGGTGCTCTGGGGCAGGGCGGATCCGTCGCTGCCCGAGCAGGCGGTCAGCGCCGCTGTCAGGGCAAACAGCGCCGCCAGAGCGGCAAGTCTCATCTTCATGGTGTTCTACTCTCCTTTATCCTGTGTTGTGGCATACGCCTGCCACAGGTTGAGTATCCCACCGGGCGGGGCAAGGAGTATACAGCAAAGCGTATCGGAGTTGCAAATCTTTCGGCACCCAAAAAAGCCCGCCGGGGCGCATAGCGCTTCCCGGCGGGCTTTTGCATTTTATCTTTGGCGGCTGCGGGCCCCCGCGCCCCAGCGCAGGGGGATGGCCACCACCACCGCCACGCCCAAGGCCAGGGCCACGGCGATCTTCAGCGTCTCGGCGCCCTTGGCGGCGGCCGCCGCCGAGTCGCCCAGGATGAAGCTGTAGGCGGTGTAGTAGATGCCCGCGCCAGGCACCAGTGGAAAGATGCCCGGAATGAGGAACAAAGTGACCGGGGCTTTGCGCAGGATGGCGCAGGCCCGGGCACAAACGGCCATGGGGATGACCGCCAGAAAACTGGCCACCACGGTGTCCGGCTGATACTGCAGGCTCACCCAGTAGACCAGCCAGCCGGCCATGCCGCAGATGCCGCAGCACCACAGATGGCGCGGCGGCACATGGAACAACACCGCAAAGCAGACGGTGCCGCAAAAGGCGGTGGCCAGTTGGATCAACAGCGGCCCGGTCACAGCGCCACCCCCTCGATGAGATTTGCCAGCGCCAGCACCAGGCCCGCCCCCAGCGCGATGCAGGCGGCGGTGAGCAGGGCGTCCAGCATGCGGATGACGCCGGAGAGAAAGTCCGAGTCGATCAGGTCGCGGATGCCCAGCGTCAGCGCCATGCCCGGCACCAGCGGCATCAGCGCGCCGATGATGGCCTTGTCGCTGTTGACGCCAAAACCGGTGGAAAAGATGAGCAGGGTGGCAAGGGCCACAAAGGCCGCCCCCAGAAAGCGGGTGAACAGCTTGCCCACGCCCCAGCGGTCCATCCCCAGCAGCGCCAGCTGCAGGCCCAGGCCCACCGCCAGCGCCACCGCTCCGTCCTGCCACACGCCCCCGAACAGGATGGCGAAGCAGGCGCTGCCAAAGCCGCAGGCCAGCACCTGACGAACGGCCGGGGCACAGGGCATTTGGCGGATGCGCTCCAGTTCGGCATAGGCCTCGTCCAGCCCCACCGCGCCGGCGGCGATGCGCCGGGACAGCTGGTTGATCGCCTCCACCCGGCCCAGATGCACCGTGCTGGCGGGCACGCTGCGCACCTGGGCGGGCATGGCGTTTTCGGGGCCGATGCTGGTGAAGATGCCGTTGGTGAGCACATAGCCGTGGAAATCCGCCACGCCCAGGCTTTTGGCCATGATCTCCATGGTCTGCTGGGTGCGGCTGACCTCCGCGCCGTTTTTGAGCATCAGTTCCCCGGCCTCGGTGACCAGTTCCAGCACCCTCTGGGATTCATTCATGCCGTTTTTCCTCCCTTGCCGCGCCGCTTTTCCACGGCCAGCCACGCCGCCGCGGCCACCGCCGACGCCGCGCTCACCGCCGCGCCCACACCCGCGCCGGGGTGGTGGTAGCGCAGCCGCACACGGTTTTCGCCCTCTTCCAGCCGCACGCCCATCATGCCCTCAAAGACCGGCTCCACCGGCACTTGTTCGCCGCCGCGCTCGGCGGTCCAGCGGCCGCCGTCCTCGTAGGCGAAGGGCAGCACCAGCAGTTCCCGGCCCTCGCCGCCCTCCACGGTGACGTCGATGGCGCCGCCCTCCCGGATGGAGAGTTCGGCGGGCGCGCCGGCTTTCAGGGCATCGGCGGCCGCGGTGAGCACGCCGGCATCCAGGCTGTAGATCTGAATTTTTTCCCGGTACTCGGGCTTATCCTCCACGCCCAGTTCAAAGTACACCCGCTGGCCCGCCTCAAAGCTGCCCAGGGGGAACACCCCGCCCAGGGAATCCCCCTGGAAATACTCGCCCAGCAGTTCGCCGTCCACCTTCACGTCGCCGGGCATGAAGTTGCCGGTGTCCGGCACGGCCAGGTAGCAGGGCCCGCTCACCGGCACGGTGAACCACAGGCCGATGCCGCTGGCCTCGTCGTCAAATTCCACGTCCTCCGCCGCCAGCAGCGCGTCCGGCGTGCCGGGCACCAGCGCCGAGAGCATTTCGTTCTGCAGCGTGAAGGTGTTGGAACTGGCCTCCACGTCCACCCCCAGGGCGGCGTCGCTGCCGGCGTAGGCCAGCGGCAGGGCCCAGGGATTCTTTTGCACCGCCAGGGCGGTGCCCGTCTCCAGCGGCTCGTAGCCGGCGGGCAGCGGGCGGCTGCCGTCGGTGTAGAGGTACTTGATGCCCAAAAGGCTGTCCGCCACGGCGGTGGAGCCCCAGCCGTAGACGGTGTAGTTCACATAGCCCATCTGCTCCAGCATGGGTTTGGCGGTGCTGGCCTTGGTGGAGGAGTAGTGGCTGATGCCCCAGTAGCCCAGCAGCATGGGGTCGTTGAGGGTGCGCATGAAGTTCTTCTCGATGCGGTACTCCCCGTCGTCCAGCGCGCGCACGGCGTTTACCACGGCGGTGTTCTCATCGTAAAAACTTTCATAGCCGCTTTTGGTATAGGCCTCGAACTTGCGCAGGGCCAGGGCGCTGTTGCCGGCCATGTCCCCGCAGGCGAGGGCGCACAGGCCCGCCGCGCCCAGCAGCGCGCCGGTCTTTTTGGTGCCCAGCAGCCACAGGCAGGCCAGCGTGCCGAACCACAGCCCGGCGCACATGGCCAGCTTGAGCACCGAGAAGGTCTCGCCGGCGGTGAACCGGTAGCCCGCCAGCCACACCGCCCCCAGGGCGGCGGCGACCCCCAGCGCCCACAGGCGGGGCGGGGCGGCCAGCAGCGCCCGCGCGGCCAGCAGCAGCAAAAACAGACTGAACAAAAAGCTGTACCGGTAGGGGAACCACACCGGCTCCTTGAAGCCGTGCCAGATAAGGTCGACGCCGTTCACCCAGAAGCTCAGCACCAGCGCCGCCAGCACCCCGGCGGCGG
>DWYI01000039.1 GCA_019118765.1 Candidatus Allofournierella merdavium
GCCGGTGATCTCGGTGATCTTTTTGGAGAGGGTGGATTCCGAAATGAAGAACGCGCCGGCCACGCTGCTGAGCGAGAGTTTGTCGGTGGCGTGGGCGTAGATGTAGCCGAGAATGGAATTTTCCAGGGAAATATCCTTTTCATAGTCCTTTTCGCCGCGCACCGCCATCACATAGCGCCGGTAAAGGATCATCAGTTCCACCAGCTTGTTGGTGACATACAACTGGGAAAGAGGACGGTTGGGCGGGGTGATGTGGGAGGACTCCACTCCCAGTTCCGCCCGCAGCTGTTCGGCCAGAAGGTCGATGTAGTCCGCCTGCACCGAATCCAGATAGACCACCGGGTCCATGGCAAGGAACTGGAGCAGTTCCGAACTGTCCTCCTCCATGCCCGGCACGCCTTTCAGCATGGAATTGACATACTGGTAATCGTAGACGATCCGGATCAGCTGGATCGGGACGGACACCTCGGTGATCTCGGTGATGCTCCAGGGGGTGATGGCAATGAGCATGTTGGGCTTGATATCGTACCGCACGCCGCCGATCTCGATGACGCCCTGACCCTTTTTGATGTACAAAAAGCGCGCCGCCTGATGGATCAGGGGCTTGGTGGCTTCCTGAATGGCCTCGTAGTCGAAGGAGCAGATCGTCACGGGATCGTAAGCGTCCGAGAGGGACTCCTGCAGGGTTATCAGTCTGTTCAAAGTGCATCACCTGACCTTTTTCAATTTTCCTGGAAGGACAGGAAAGACCGGTCGTATCCTGTGATACGACCGGTTTTCCTATGGAAGAAAAATGCTGTTTCTTTGTTCAGCGCATGGTCAGCTCAGGATGAGCATAGCCACGGTGAGGACAACGCCCGCGATGACGGCGATGACAGCGAGCAGTTTCGCAGCCCATTTCACCCAGGTCTCGTAGGGGATGCGGGCCAGGGCCAGACCGCCCATGATGAACCCGCAGGTGGGGGTGAACAGGTTGACAAAGCCGTTGGCGGCAACGTTGATCATGATGGAAGTCTCCACGGACCAGCCCAGACCCGCCACGATGGGAGAAACGATGGGGGCGGACAGGCTCGCCAGGCCGGAGGAGGAAGGAACCAGGAAGCTCAGGCCGATGTGGAGCAGGTAATCCAGCAGACCGAAGATGGGGGCGGGCAGGCCGGAGGCGGACAGCGCGGTAACGGAGGCCTCCACCAGCCAGGTGCCCAGGCCGGTGCTGTTCATGATAACGGTGGTGGCACGGGCAAGGGCGATGACCAGGTTGACCGAGATCATGTCCGCGAAGCCGGCCACGACGCAGGGCATCAGCTTGCTCTTGTCGTCCAGGCCCACCAGGCCGATGATAATGCCCATGAGCAGGAACCAGGTGGCGGCGTCGTCGAACCACCAGTCACCAAAGGAGTTGCCGGTCAGCACGCGGGAGAAGCCCAGCGCGTTGTAGATGCCTTCGTTCAGAGAGCCCCAGGGGATGAAGCCCAGGATCATGATCACAAACGACAGGCCGAAGAGCACCAGCACGATCTTCTGGCGGCCGGTCAGCTTCACGCTGTCGCTGATCTCGGTGGAACCGCCATAAGCTTTTTTGCACTCGTCCAGCTGATCGGCGGTGAGGATGGAGCCTTTGCCCTCCTTCACCATCTTGGCATAACGGGTAACAAAGATAACAGAAACAAGGTAAGTAACCAGCCAGAGGATAAGGGCTTCCACATAGACGATGCCCATGTTCACTTCTGTGTTCATGGCTTTCATTGCGTCGCTAGCAGCGGCAACAGCAGCGCCGGTGGCGAAGGGGTTGATGGTGGAGCCCAGAACACCGGAGCCGGCGCCCAGCAGGACCGTGGCGGCACCGACCAGCGGGTCGAAACCGGCGGCCATCATCGTTGCGGCCAGCAGGATGTAGAAACCAACGGTCTCCTCACCCATGCCGTATGTAGTACCGCCGACAGAGAACAGGAACATCAGGATCCAGACCAGCGCCAACTCTTTGCCGTGGAGTTTCTTCACCAGCACATGAATGCCGGTCTCCAGGGCGCCGGTGGCGTTCAGAATGGACAGGAATGCGCCAAGGCAGAACACGAACCCGATCACGTCGCCGGCGTTGTGCCAGCCGTTGATGGGGGCCATCAGGATATCGTTGAGGGTAGCGCCGGTAACGGCGGCCAGCTCACCGGTCTCTGCGTCGGTGTAGGTCTGACCACTGGTGACCCAGGTGGCGATCGACACCAGCAGCAGCACTGCGATCAGAATCGCAAACGTGCTGAGCGAACGGCGTTTTTTCTTGTTGCCCATACTCTATTTCTCCTCTTTTCATCAAGCGATTTTGGTGTCGGAGCGATTACGGTTGGATGACGGTACCGGTCTTTCCTTCCAGAGCCTCCGCGGCCCGGGTGAGGGAAGTGATGAGGGCGACGCCTCCGTTGGTATTCCCCTTGACAAAATCCATGCAGGACTGCACTTTAGGCAGCATGCTGCCGGGAGCAAACTGACCCTGCCCAATGTACTCTTCGGCCTCGGCCAGCGTCATGGAGGGAAGTTCTTTTTGATCGGGCTTGTTGAAATTGATGCACACGCGGTCCACAGCGGTGAGGATGATCAGCTCGTCGGCCTTCACGTCCCGCGCCAGCAGCGCGCTGGCACGGTCCTTGTCGATGACTGCCGCCACGCCCTCCAGGCCCTCGTCGGTCTCCACCACGGGGATGCCGCCGCCGCCGACGGTGATGACGATCACGCCGGCCGAGACGAGCTGCTCCACGATGTCCAGCTCAACGATGCGCTGGGGGATGGGGGAGGGGACCACCCGGCGGTAACCCCGCCCGGCGTCCTCCACGAAGATGAATCCCTTTTCCGCGGTGATGGCGTCCGCTTCCTCTTTGGAGTAGAAGCTGCCAACGGGCTTGGTGGGCTTGGCAAAGCCGGGGTCGGCTTTGTCCACCACCACCTGCGTCACCACGGTGGCGCAGGCTTTGCGGATGCCGCGCGCCTTCAGCTCGGCCTGGATGGCCTGCTGCAGGTGATAGCCGATGTACCCCTGGGTCATGGCTCCGCACTCGGGGAAGGGCATATACGGGGTATTGCCTCCTTTGTTCGCGGAGAACTCCATGGCCAGGTTGATCATGCCCACCTGGGGGCCGTTGCCATGACCGATGATCACATCATAGCCCTTTTCCACCAGGTCGACAATGGGTTTGGCAGTCTCTTTTACCAGTTTGAGCTGCTCTTCGGGGGTGTTTCCCAGGGCGTTGCCCCCCAGCGCCACGACGATTCTCTTTCCCATGGGCTTACTTCAGAGTCGCGTACATCACAGCCTTGATGGTGTGCATACGGTTCTCTGCCTCGTCGAACTGGCGGGCCTGCTTGCCCAGGAACACATCGTCGGTGACCTCCATGGCGGGCAGACCGAACTTCTGATAGATGTCCTCGCCGATGGTGGTCTCGCGGTCGTGGAAGGAGGGCAGGCAGTGCAGGAAGATGGCGGTGGGCTTGGCCATGGCCATGACTTCCTTGTTCACCTGATAGGGACGCAGCAGCTTGATGCGCTCGGCCCAGATGTCGTCGGGCTCGCCCATGGAGACCCAGATGTCGGTGTAGAGGATGTCGCAGTTCTCGGCGCCCTTCTTCACGTCGTCGGTGAACTCCAGCACGGCGCCGGTCTCGGCGGCAACGGCTTGGCACTTGGCGACCAGTTCGGGAGAGGGCATCAGGTCCTTCGGACCGCAGGCGCAGAAGTGCATGCCCAGCTTGGCGCTGACCACCATCAGGGAGTTGGCCACGTTGTTGCGGGCGTCACCGAAGAAGGTGAGCTTGCGGCCGCGCAGATCGCCGAACTCCTCGCGGGCGGTCATGATGTCGGCCAGCATCTGGGTGGGATGGAACATATCGGTCAGGCCGTTCCACACGGGCACGCCGGAGTAACGGGCCAGATCCTCCACCACGGACTGCTTGAAGCCGCGGTACTCGATGCCGTCGTACATACGGCCCAGCACCTTGGCGGTGTCCGCCAGGGACTCCTTCTTGCCCATCTGGGAAGAGCCGGGATCCAGGAAGGTGACACCCATGCCCAGATCGCGGGCGCCCACTTCGAAGGCGCAGCGGGTGCGGGTGGAAGTCTTCTCGAAGAGCAGAACGACCTGCTTGCCGGTCAGCCATTTGTGCTCCACACCGTTGTTCTTCATCCGCTTGAACTCAGCGGACAGGTCCAGCAGATAGTTGATCTCTTCGGGGGTGAAATCAAGCAAAGTCAGAAAACTCCGACCTCTAATATTTACGCCCATTGATAAATCCTCCTTGAACTTCTTGAATATGGTTTTATGTTGTGCAACTGACCGGCGCTTATTCCGCGCGGATCAGAGGCATGGACATACAACGGGGGCCGCCGCGTCCGCGGGACAGCTCGGCGGAAGGCATCTCCAGCACATTGATGCCGTTTTCACGCAGGATGGCGTTGGTCACATCGTTGCGCTGGTAGACCACGATCTTGCCCGGGGCGATGCACAGGGTGTTGGAACCGTCGTTCCACTGCTCGCGGGCCGCAGCGATCAGGTCGTCGCCGCCGCAGTAGATCAGGTGGGCTTTGCCCACATGAGTGTACTTCTCGAGAATGGTCTCCAGGTCGGAATCCACCCGTTTGATCTGCAGATCGGAGGGATCGTCGGCGCCCGGGGTGATCTCGTAGACGGTCAGGGGGCCCAGGATGGCGGGATGCACGGTGTACTTATCCACGTCGATCTGGGTGAACACGGTATCCAGATGCATGAACGCACGGCAGGCCGGAATGTCGAAGGCCAGAACGGTGCGGATCTTGGCATTGGGATCGGTGAACAGGTTGCGGGCCACGATCTCGATGGCGTCGGGGCTGGTGCGCTGGGAAATGCCGATGGCCAGGGTGTCCTCGGTCAGGTTCAGCACGTCGCCGCCCTCGATGTTGGCGTGGAAGTCGCGGTCGTAGTAGCGGGTGATCAGACCCTCAAAATCAGGATGATATTTGAAGATGTAATCGGCATAGATGGTCTCGCGGCAGCGGGTGGGGAAGCGCATCTTGTGCAGCGTCACGCCGGTGCCCACGGAGGCGAAGGGATCGCGGGTGAAGTAGAGGTTGGGCATGGGATCGACGATCAGCTCGTCGGCGGGGGCGATCAGGTCCTGCAGGGAGTAAGCGGAAGCGCCGCCCATCTCCTTCAGGGTGATGCCTTCCATGGTCTTTTCCACCAGGGCCTTGCCCTTGAAGTTGGTGACCAGGTAGTCATACAGTTTATCCTGCCAGCGCTTCGTCTTGATGTTGCCCTCGTACAGCCACTGGTACAGAAAGGGCTCCACCAGTTCGGGGTGCAGGTTGAGCACGTCGGTCATCAGGTCTTCCAGATAGACCACTTCGGTGCCGTTGTCACGCAGGATCTGGGCGAACGCGTCGTGCTCCTGCTGGGCCACCTTCAGGAAGGGGATATCGTCGAACAGCAGTTCGGGAAGACGATCGGGGGTCAGATGCAGCAATTCCTTGCCAGGACGATGAAGAAGAACCTTTTTCAGAGGGTTGATCTCGCTGCGTACACAAATACCTTTCATGACGCCTCCTATAAATTGTACATAAAATTTTTGTTTTTGGATGTCACCCGCGCGCGTGAGTGGAACAGATCCATGAAGCACCTTTATAATAGCGCTTTTGGCAGGGTGGGATTGGACTTTTATAATAACACAGATTGTACGATTTTGCCAACTTTTATAGCCGATGAAAGAAAAAATTATTATACTTTACCAAAAGAAAGTGCATAAAATGCAGAATATGATGAATAAAGACGAACGGCGGGCACCAGTACAAACCAAATGCGGGAGTTGTCTGTTAAATAATATACATATTTTCGCCGGACAGACCGGCCCGGGCGGAGCGTTTGCGGAAAGAAAAAAGGGAGAAAGCGGTGGCCTTTTTCACGGGAACGCCCGCGCCCGGATGGTAGGTTTCTGAGCGAACACGTTACCAAAACGTATTGGCCGGGTGGGGGCGCGGCATATCGCGGTTTGTTGCGGGGGCGGACGCAAACAGAGGACGCAAAAGAAGGCGGCAGCGGGCGCCGCAGCGCGGATGGGGCCCTTTACCGCCGGATGCGCCAGGCGGGTACCGACGCGGCAATGCAAGAGCCCCCGCGCCGGGACACGGGTCTCAGCGCGGGGGCGTCGTTTTATGCAAGCTGTCGGACGTACCGGGCGGAGCGGCGGAACCGCCGGTACACATAGAGCGACAGCAGGACCGTGAGGCTGTCCGCGACCGCCTGGGCCCAGACCAGGCCGAACATCCCCACCAGGGCGTTCAGCAGGAACAGCATGGGAATGTTCAGCACCAGCCACCGGGTCACGCCCAAAAACAGGGCGATCCGTCCCTGGCCGAATGCCTGGAACAGGTACACGGTGAAGAAACTCGTGAACATGAGCGGGGTGGCCAGCACCCGGATGCGCAAAAACTGGGAAGCAAGCTCAACGGTTTGGGCGTCGGCAATGAAAAGATGGGCGAACTGCACGGCAAACAATTCGTACAAAAGGATGCTGACAGCCGCCACCAGCAGCCCGGTGCGGCGGGCAAGGCGAACGGTGTCTTCCATGCGCTGCCGGTTGCGGGCGGTGTAGTTGTAGGCCACCAGCGGCATCATGCCCTGGCAGATCCCGATGCCCACGTTCAGCGGGAACCGCTCCACCTTGAGCACGATGCCCACGGCGGCCAGCGCCAGGTCGCTGTACCCCACCATCAGCTTGTCGATGAACACATAGTCCAGATCGAACAGGAAGGAGGTGATGGCCGAGGGCACGCCCACGCCGAAGACCGAGACGATGCTTTGCCAGCGCGGGAAGCCGACGGCAGGGGAGAAGGTGATGACGGCGCCCCGGCCCATCCGAAGGAGCACGCCCGCAAAGTAGAGAAAGGCCACACAGTTGGAAAGGCAGGTGGCCAGGCCCGCGCCCAGCACCTGCTGGCCGTTGGGCAGCAGCACGAACATGAACAGCGGATCCAGGGCGATGTTCAGCACGCCTCCCAGAATGATGCCGGCGCTGGCCTGGTGGGACAGGCCGATGCTGCGGATCAGGTTGGACAGCACGTTGGAGAGCACAGTGGGGATGCCTCCCGCCACAATGACGCACAGGGCGTACTGGCGGGCGTAGGCGTAGGTGTTTTCCCCCGCGCCCAGCAGACTCAGAACGGGCTCCATAAAGACGGCGACCCCCACCGCGAACAGCGCCGCGATGGCAAGGCCCAGGTACAGCGAGAAGGCGCTCACCCGGCGGGCTTCCTCCGTCTCGGCCTGGCCCAGCAGCCGGGAGATCAGCGAGCCGCCGCCGATGCCCGCAAGGCCGGCCAGGCACAGGGTGATGTTGAACACCGGCAGGATCAGCGAGGTGCCCGCCACCATATAGGAGTTGTTGGTCTGCCCCACAAAGAAGGTGTCCGCCATGTTGTAGATCAGCACGATCAACTGGCTGGCCACCGCGGGAAGGACCATTTTTGTCAGCGCGGAAGGGATGGGAAGATTCTGGAAGATGTCCTCCCGGGAAGAGGTTGCCTTTGACTGCATAGTAAACACCTGATGTTCCGGGGCCGGCGTCTTTGTGCGCGAAAGGCGTCGAGACCTGTGTTTTTTGACCTTCAGTTTTTTATAATAGCACAGAAACGCAAATTTTGCCATTGCGGCCCGGCATACCGCCGCAGCCGCTCCGGAACAGCACCGCTCCCTCAGGCGCGCCTCACCCCTCCGGACTCTGCGCCCGGTGCAGGCAAAAGCGGTTCTTGCGAAAGGTCAAAATGCCCTCCCGCTGCATCCGGCCCAGCTCTTTGGACAGGGCGCTGCGCTCCACGTTCAGATAGTCCGCCAGCTGCTGCCGGTCAAAGGGAATGGAAAATTCGGTGGAGCCCCGCCGCACTGCCTCCGTGGACAGGTAGGTCATCACCCTGCCCCGCACCCCTTTGGTGGAGAGGCAGAACACCCGGTCGGACCAGGCAAGGTTTTTTTGGGCAAAAAGCAGCGTCAGGTTGCAAAGCAGCTTGGGATACCAGGACTTTTGCCGGTTGGCCTCGCCCAGCAGCGTGCTCAGCCGCAGAAAAAGCACCCGGCTGGGCTGCACGGCGGTGACGTCCACCATCATGGGCACGCCGCACAGGGCGTAGGTCTCGGCGAACACATGCCCCGCGGGGATGCTGTGCAGGATGACCCGGTTGCCCCACAGGTCAAGGTTTTCCACATGCACTTCGCCGGAGAGCAGGATGCCGAACTCGCCGGTCAGGTCTCCGGCGCGGAAGAGTACCGCCCCCTTCTCATAGTCCGCGGTGCGCAGGCACCCGCCGGCCAGCATGTCCCCGTATTCGCCGTCCGCGATGCCGCGGAACAGCGGCAGGGAAGAAAACTCCATAAAAATTCCTCATTTCGTGGTCAAAACAACATACTTTTGCTTGGAATTGTACTATACTCAAGACACAAACACAAGGAGGATGAACGATGATCCGCAAAATCATTCAGATAGACCAGGAAAAATGCAACGGCTGCGGCGCCTGCGCGGCGGCCTGCCACGAGGGCGCCATCGGCATGGTGGACGGCAAGGCCCGCCTGCTGCGGGACGACTACTGCGACGGCCTGGGCGACTGCCTGCCCGCCTGCCCCACGAATGCCATCTCCTTTGAGGTGCGCGAAGCCGCCGCTTACGACGAGGCCGCCGTCAGGGCCGCCAAAGCCGCCGCGCCCCACGCCTGCCCCGGCTCCCGCCCTGCTACCTTCGCGCGCGCGGCGCGCCCCGCAGGCGCGGACAATGTGCCCAGCCAGCTCTCCCAGTGGCCGGTGCAGATCAAGCTCGCGCCCGTCAACGCCCCGTGGTTCAGCGGCGCGGGCCTGCTCATCGCCGCCGACTGCACCGCCTTTGCCTACGGCAACTTCCACGCCGACTTCATCCGCGGCCGCGTCACGCTGGTGGGCTGCCCCAAGCTCGACGCCGTGGATTACGCGGAAAAACTTTCGCAGATCTTCGCCGCCAACGACATACGCTCCATCACCGTGGCGCGCATGGAGGTGCCCTGCTGCGGCGGACTGGAAAGCGCTGTGCGCCGCGCCCTTGCAATGAGCGGCAAACAGATACCGCTCGCCGTCCGCGTCATCGCCACAAACGGCGAACTTCTCGAAGGCGGCTGTTGACATCGCGCCCGCGCGGTGGTATCATAGGGGTCGGGGGAGGACTTCCCCGGCCCTTTTCGCGAGGGCGTTTCCTTGAACGATAAGTTAGCGATGACTAACTTACGGACACCGAGGTGAATGACATGGAGAAACCGCGCTACAAAAACTGGATGCCGCTCTGGCTGGTGGCGACCGTCCTCGCCGGGGCGCTGGCGCTGCTGCTGATCGCGCGCCTGCTGGTGGAAAAGAGCGCCATCGCCGGCATGGCGCTGATGCTGCTCTCCTTCGCGGCGCTCTTTTTCGGCCTCTATCTGCTGCGCGTGCGCACGGCGCTGGACTTTGCGGGCGGCGGCGTGCAGGGCAAGGCGCTGGACGCGCTCGCGCGCCAGCTCACAAAGGCCGGCTGGGACGGCCACGGCAGGGTGCTGGACATCGGCTGCGGCAGCGGCGCGCTGGCGGTGAAACTGGCCAAGGCCCACCCCCACGCGCTGGTCACCGGCGTGGACCTTTGGGAAAAGCGCTGGGGATACAGCCAGCGGCTCTGCGAGGACAACGCCCGTCTGGAGGGCGTCGCCGCCCGCGTCGGTTTCCGGCGGGGCGACGCGGCGCGCCTGCCCTTCACCGACGGCGCGTTCGACGCCGCTGTCAGCAACTTCGTCTTCCACGAAGTGCGCGCGCAGCCGGACAAGCGGACGCTCATCCTCGAAGCGCTGCGCACGCTGCGTCCGGGCGGGGCGTTCGCCTTTCAGGATACCTTCTTCGACCGCCGCGTCTACGGCGATATGCAGGCGCTGATGGCGGCGCTGCGCCCGCATGTGCGCGAATTGCACTTCACCGACGTTCGCAAGCCGGACTATGCCCCGCCCTATCTCAACACCCGCATGGCGCTGGGAAACATGGGCCTGCTCTGGGGCCGGAAA
Source organism: Candidatus Allofournierella merdavium (assembly GCA_019118765.1). Taxonomy (GTDB): domain Bacteria; phylum Bacillota; class Clostridia; order Oscillospirales; family Ruminococcaceae; genus Allofournierella_A; species Allofournierella_A merdavium. The sequence continues at coordinate 10,055 of DWYI01000039.1, forward strand.
TAGCCAAATGAAGAAAGGATGCGATACCATGGTCAAGATCACCGCGCAGGTCGAGGGCATGCGCTGCGGCATGTGCGAAGCGCACGTCAACGAGGTCGTGCGCCGCGCGTTCCCCGTCCAAAAGGTCACCTCCTCCCACGCAAGGGGGCAGACGGTCATCCTCGCCGAGCAGGACATCGCCGACGAGGCGCTGAAAAAGGTCATCCGCGACACGGGTTACGAAGTAACCTCCATCATCCGCGAGCCATACGCGCAAAAAAAGGGCCTCTTTTCCTTCCTCCACCGCTGAACCGCGCAAAAGGCCCCGCGCCGTCACGACGCGGGGCCTTGGGGCATCGGCAAAGAGGTCAAGCGGTCATCGCGTTGAGAAAGAGCGCAAAAAAGATCGCCGCCGCTTTTGTTGGGGCGATCCTTGCGTTTAAGGGCCCTGTCAGCGCTCCGCACCCGCGCCGTCACGACGCGGGGCCGCTTTCCATGCACGCCTCCGGCAGTTTACACACGTCCACCCACTCGCCGCCGGTGCTTTTCTGCAATTCCTCACAGGAAAGCTCCACGGCGCTGCTGGCGCTGCCCGCGGCGGGGTAGATGGTGCCAAAGCGCCTGAGCGATGCGTCCAGACACACGCGCACGCCCCCGGGCAGGGCGAAGGGGCAGACGCCGCCCACGGCATGCCCGGTCATGGCAAGCGCCTCGTCGGCGGTGAGCATTTTCGCCTTGGTGTGAAAGGTCTCCTTGAACTTGCGGTTGTCGATGCGGGCGTCGCCGGCGGCCACCACCAGCACGCAGCCGTCGCCCAGATGGAACGAGAGCGTCTTGGCGATGCGCGCCGCCTCCACGCCCACGGCCTGCGCCGCCAGCTCCACCGTGGCGCTGGAAACGGAAAACTCCTTTACACGCCCCTCCAGTCCATATTGTTTCAGATATTCCCGCACGCGCTCCACAGACATATGCGCGCCTCCTTTTGCCAAACTGGAAACGAGCATACCACAGCCACGTAAAATGTGCAAGCGCCGCTCATTGCGGACGGCCGTATTCGTAGATGGCGTCGCTGGGCAAGTCTATTTCGCTGTTCCAATAGACGCAGGTTCGGCTTGGGTCGAGCTGCACCTGTTCAAACAGTCCCCGCACATCCCGCAGCGCAATATAACCGGGCAGCCCCATGTCTTCCTTGACGTCGTAGACCACGCGCTTTCCATCGTCAAAGGAAACGGAGAGCAGAAAGTCCGGCAAAGGCCGCACGGTCTGGATGCGTCGTATCATGGAAGCACCTCCTATGCCAATGGCGGCAGGCTGCCCTGCATCATCTCCATGGTCTGGATGTTGAACTGCGCTTTCCTCTTGATCGAAAAAAGTATACCACATCCCGCCGCCAAAATCCACCGCGCAAAAAGCGGGCGCCCGGTATATCCCGGGCGCCCATGGGGAGAAAGGAGAAGGGATCGTGAAGTCCGCTTAGTCGATGATCTTCAGTTCGACCTCGGTGGTGAACTCCTCGTACTGCGCCAGCGGCGTGCCGTTCTCGCTGTAGTAGCGGCACACGGTCAGCTCCACCGTATCGCCCGCGCTGTGGCGGTCGATCTCGCCGATGAGGTCTTCGTTGGTGTATACGCGGATGCCATTGATTTCGGTGATGATGTCGTAGCGCTGCAAGCCGGCCTCGTCCGCGGGCGTGCCTTCCTCGACGTTCTCAACGCGCACGCCGGCAGGCGCGAAGTTGCGCATCGGCTCATCCGGGCCGTCCTGCGCCACCACGGTGACGCCCAGCCTCGGCCGCACGACCTCGCCGTTCTCGATCAGCTGCTCGATGATGTCCTTGGCGGTGTTGATCGGGATGCAGAAGCCCAGGCCTTCATAGATGGTGGTGTAACTGGCGGTCATTTTCAAAGTCGGGATGCCCACCAGTTCGCCCTGCGCGTTCAGAAGCGCGCCGCCGGAGTTGCCGGTGTTGATGGCCGCGTCCACCTGAATGGTGGAAACGGGGCGGTTGAAGCTGCCCTGCGCGGACACGCCCTCGCGCTCCAGGCCGGAGATGATGCCGGCGGTCACGGTGCCAAACAGCACTTCTTCGCTGTCGCCGGGGTTGCCGATGACGATGGCCAGTTCGCCGATCTGCAATGCGTCGGAATCGCCCAGCGGCACGGGCGTGGCGCCTTCGGGCGCGGGCTCGTTGAACTGCAAAACGGCGATGTCGGTGCCTTCATCCGCGCCGACCAGCGTCGCGTCCATGATGGTGCCGTCCAGCCATTCGATCTGGTAGGTCTCGCCCTCGTCCACCACGTGGTTGTTGGTGAGGATGTAGCCGCCCTCGCCGCCGTCCAGCGCGCGGAAGTAGGTGCCGGAGCCGTAGCCGATCTCCTCGGTGGAGACTTCACGGGTGCGCTGGTCCCACGTGGCGGCGCTGGTGATCACCTGCACCACCGAGGGGCGCACGTTGGCGGCGATCTCGGGCACGGGGTTGTCGGAGGAATACACGGCGTCGTAGCCGACCGTGGCGTCCGCCGTTTCAGCCATGGCCTCGGTCTTTCTGGTCAAAAGCGCGCCGCCGGCAAAGCCCACGCACAGCGCCAGCGCCAGGAAGAGGCTGACCTTCTTCAAAACATTATGCTTTCTCATGTTGATGCCACCTTTCTTGCGGTCTGCATGTAGTATACAAAACCATTTTCACGTCCGTGTGAACGAACGGTGAACATTTTTTCCGTCCTTCGGGCTTTCGGGCGCTTCGCCCGCTCTCCCTTGGAACTG
>DWYI01000040.1 GCA_019118765.1 Candidatus Allofournierella merdavium
TTGGTGGGATCGTAGTAACCGATCTCCTCGATAAAGCGGCCATCGCGGGGGAAGCGGCTATCCGCCACCACAACACGATAGAACGGAGCCTTCTTGGCGCCCATGCGGCGCAGTCTGATTTTGACAGCCATTCCTGTCACCTCCTGTTAAAATTGGGGCCCATTGGCTGGGCGTTTATTCTATAAAACCCCGGCCCCGAGCCAAAGCCCGCTGGGCCCCAGAGGTTTTATCAAGATGGAAAGGGGCTTTTTCAAAAGCCCATGCTCATGCGCCGGCCGAAGGCCTTGGGGTTCTTTTTGACCTGCTTCATCAGCTTCTGCATGGTCTCGAACTGGCGCAGAAGGCGGTTGACCTCCTCCACGGAGGTGCCGCTGCCGGCGGCGATGCGCCGCTTGCGCTTGGGGTTGATGATGGCGGGCTTGGCCCGCTCGGCGGGGGTCATGCTGAGGATGATGGCCTCCACCCGCACAAAGGCCTTTTCGTCCACCTCGTCGGGGTTCACCTTGGCGCCGCCCGGCAGCATGGAGAGCATCGCCGACACGCCGCCCATCTTCTTCATCTGGGACAGCTGGTCCAGCATGTCGTTCATGTCGAACTTGTTCTCCATCATCCGCTTTGCGGTCTCGGCGGCCTTTTTCTGGTCCTGGGTCTCCTGGGCCTTCTCGATGAGGGTGAGCACATCGCCCATGCCCAGGATGCGGCTGGCCATGCGGGCGGGGTGGAAGACCTCCAGATCGTCCAGCTTTTCGCCGGTGCCCTGGAACATGATGGGCTTGCCGGTGACCGCCTTCACGCTGAGGGCCGCGCCGCCGCGGGTGTCGCCGTCGGTCTTGGTGAGGATGATGCCGTCCACCGCCACCGCCTCGTTGAAGGCCTTGGCCACGTTCACCGCGTCCTGGCCGGCCATGGCGTCCACCACCAGCAGCACGTCGTCCACCGTCACCGCCTCGCGGATGCGGCCAAGTTCCGCCATCAGGGCTTCGTCCACATGCAGGCGGCCGGCGGTGTCCAGGATGACGATGTCGTTGCCGTGGTCCTTGGCGTGGGCCACCGCCGCTTTGGCGATGACCTCCGGCTTTTCGGTACCCATCGTGAACACCGGCACCCCGGCCTGCTTGCCCACCACCTGCAGCTGCTCGATGGCCGCCGGGCGGTAGACGTCACAGGCCACCAGCAGCGGCCGGTGCCCCGCCTTCAAAAACCACTTGCCCAGCTTGGCGGCGTGGGTGGTCTTGCCGTTGCCCTGCAAGCCACAGAGCATGATGACCGTGGGGGGCTTTGACTTGATGTGGATGCGGGCGGCCTCTTCGCCGCCCATGAGGGCGGTGAGTTCGTCGCTCACGATCTTGATGACCTGCTGGGCGGGGGTCAGGCTCTCCATGACCTCCTGTCCCATGGCCCGCTCGGTGACCTGGGCGATGAACTGCTTGGCCACCGTGTAGTTGACGTCGGCCTCCAGAAGGGCCATGCGCACCTCGCGCATGGCGGCCTTGATGTCCGCCTCGGTGAGTTTGCCCTTGCCCCGCAGCCGTTTGAACACGCTGCCCAGGCGCTGAGAAAGGGATTCAAACGCCATTGTGCTTCAAGACCCCCTTCTCAGTCGATGATGCGCCGGATCTCCTCCAGCATCGCGTCCACATCCCGCTCGATCTCCGCGCTGGGCGAGTAGGAGTTGGAATTGGCAAATCGGATGGAGCGGGCCAAGCTCTCCAGCTGGGCCACGCCCTGCTGCACCGCCCGGTAGCGGGCCGCGAAGCCCACCTTCTGCTCCAGGTCGAGGATGATGCCCTCGCCCCGCTTGATGGAATCCCGCACGCCCTGGCGGGTGATGCCGAAGTTGTCGGCGATCTCCGCCAGCGACAGATCGTCGTTGTAGTACTGTTCCATCACCTCGCGCTGGCGCTCGGTGAGCACATCGCCGTAAAAATCCAGCAGAAACGAGATCTCCAGGTTTTTCGCCACGGGGCAGCCCATCCTTTCGCGAGGTTTGTAAAGCGATTTGCTTTACATTGCACATTATAGCAAAACAGAGGCCGGATGTCAAGAGGGGTTGCCCAAAAAGCGGGGCCGGATTTTGTGAAAAAGTGCAGAAAGGCGGCCCGCGAAGCCGGTCGGCGGATTGACGGGCGGGTCGCATTTGATATAATAAAAGTAATTTACGGCAAAAGGGGGCGGCGGGGCTTTGGCGGTGTACAAGAACTATTACCAGTACCTCTACGCCTGCCCGGTGGTGGAGCTGGCCGGCTACGCCGCCCGCTTCGAACTGCCGGGGCGGCTGTTTGCCTATCTGGACTTTGCCGGCCCCACCGGCAGCGCCAAGGACGGGCTGGCCGAGGGGATGCTGGCGCTGGCGGCCCAGCGGGGGGATCTGAAAAAGGGGCAGCCTGTGGTGGAGGCCAGCGGCGGCACCTTCGCGGCGGCGCTGTGCATCGCGGCAAAGCGCAGCGGCCACCCGGTGTATCTGGTGGTGTCCCCCACCCTGGCGGGCGACCGGCAGAAGCTGCTGCAGCGGCTGGGGGCGCAGCTGGTGTTCTGCGCCGAGGGGATGTCCCGCCGGAAGGCCGCCTGGGAGATGGCGCAAAAGACCGCCGAGGAGAAGGGCGGCTACTATCTGGACTACTTCAACAACGACGACAACCCCGAATACCACCGGCGCATCACCGGGCCGGCCATCCTGAAGGCCACCCACGGCGGCGACGACATCGACGCCATCGTGGCGGGGGTGGGCAGCGGCGGCACGGTGACCGGCGTGGGCGAGCATGTGAAGGCCTGGACCAACCACATCCGGATGGTGGCGGTGGAGCCCTACGAGAGCCAGGCCATCGGGGGCGGGTTCATCGGGCGGCACGGCATCCCGGGGCTGGGGGCCGGTTTTGTGCCCCAGAACTACAACCCCTACATCGTGGACCGGGTGATGGCGGTGGCCAGCGGCGAGGCCCAGCGGGCCGCCCGGGACGTGCTGCGCACCGACGCCATCCCCGCCGCGCCCAGCGCGGGGGCGGCGCTCTATGCCGCCCGCCTGCTGCTGGAGCAGGGAAAATCCAAAAGCGCGCTGTGTGTGTTCAGCGGCCGGCAGCTGTATGAATGAAGAAAAGGGCCGCCGCCCCGTTTGGGGCGGCGGCCCTTTTGCGCGATTTCGCGGGCTGACGGGCTCAATAATACATGTACACCTGGCAGGGGATCATGCCGTTGTAGAGTTTGCGGCGGCGGGCCGCCTTTTTGCCGAAGTGCTTTTCAAAGTCGGCGTCGGCGGTGATGACATAGGCCCCCTTCACCGGGTGCTGCGAAAGGCGCGCCCCCAGCACCCCCGCCAGCCGGGCGGCCTCGGCCAGGTCCCCCAGCCGCTCGCCGTAGGGGGGATTGGTGAGCACCGTCTGCTCCGGCAGGGGGGCAAAATCGGCCACGTCCGCCACGGCAAACCGGCAGCGCTCGCCCACCCCGGCCAGCTTCGCGTTGTGGGCCGCCAGCTCCACGGCGGCGGGGTCAATGTCAAAGCCACAGCCCTCGAAGGCCGCGTCCTTGCGGATCTCCGCCAGGGCCTTCTCCCGCTGGGCGGCCCAGACAGCGGGCGGGCAGAAGCTGTACTGCTCGGCGGCGAAGCGCCGGCGCAGACCGGGGGCGATGTTCATCGCCTTCTGGGCGGCCTCGATCACCAGGGTGCCGCTGCCGCAGAAGGGGTCGGCCACCTGGCTGTCCCGCCGCACGCGGCCCAGGTCGGCGATGGCGGCGGCCAGCGTCTCCTTGATGGGCGCGCCGGTGGCGTTGCGCCGGTAGCCCCGCTTGTGCAGGCCGTCGCCGCTGGTGTCCAGCATCAGTTCCGCCTGGTCCTTGCGGATGGAAACCCGGATCTTGTACTGCACGCCGGTCTCGGGTAAAAAGAGGGTCTTGTGGCCTTTTTTCAGCCGCTCCACCACCGCTTTCTTCACGATGCTCTGGCAGGCGGGCACGCTGGACAGGGTGCTGGACAGGCTGGACCCCTTCACCGGGAAGGCGGCGTCGGCGGGCAGCAGTTCCTCCCAGGGAACGGCGTAGACCCCGTCGAACAGTTCGTCGAAGGTGCGGGCGGGAAAGCGCTTCAGCAGGATCAGCACCCGCTCGGCGCAGCGCAGGTTCAGGTTCGCCGCCGCGATCATGTTCTCGTCCCCCGAAAAGGCGATGCGCCCGTCGGTGACCTGCACGTCCTCCGCACCCAGCCGCCGCACCTCAAAGGCGGCGGTGCTCTCGGTGCCGAAATAGCAGGGCGCGATCAGTTCAAATTTCATAAAGGCAACTCCTTTGTATGCAGCCTGCCCCTTCCGCCGGGCCCGGGGGGTCTCTCTCCCCCGCGACGCCCGGCCCTGTCGGCAGGCCGGTGGTTCGGTGCGTTCGGCCGGGATACTATCATAGCATCCCCCGCCCCGGCGCGCAAGGGCCCGCGGGCATTTTTCCGCCGGCGGACGGCGGTTTCTTCGCGGCGCCCCCACACGCAGCGGGCCGCCCCGGCGTTTGCCGGGGCGGCCCGCTTTGGAAATTCAGTTGAGGGGGATCAGCACGCCGTAGCCGCCGTCGGCGCGGCGGTAGACCACCTGGATCTGGTCGTTCTCCACGCTGCGGTACAAAAAGAAGCTGTGCCCCAGCAGGTTCATCTGCAGGATGGCCTCGTCGGTGGTGCAGGGCTTGACGGCAAAGCGCTTTTCCCGGATGACCTCGAAGGTCTCCTCCGGTTCCGGCTCGGCGGCCCACTCCGCCGCCGCGGCCCGGGTGAGCTGGGTGCTCAACCGCTTGCGGTTTTTCACCAGGCGTCGGGTCAGAAGATCCGCCGCCTCGTCCAGTGCGGCTTCCATCTGGTCGGCAGTCTTTTCGGCGCGCACGGTGAGACCGTTGTCAAAAACGGTGATCTCCACCGTCTGATGGCTCTTTTCCACCGTGACCGTGACCTGTGCCTGGGTCTCCTCCGGGAAGAATTTGTCCAGTTTTGCCAGACGCTTCTCCGCCTTCTCCACGAACGAGGGCTTCAGGGAAACTCTGCGACCGCTGCAAGTGACCTTCATAAAACCTATGCCTCCTTTTGGCGGTGTTTGCCGCAGGGGCCGTTGCCCCTTTGTGCAGGCGCCGCCGCTTTGATACTATTATTATAGCAATATTGCACAAAAAACGCCAGAGGAAATGGGTGTACAGTCTGTAAAGTTTTTGTGGCAAAGCTGTGTGAAAATGCACAAAACCCGCCGCCCTGAAAAGGGCGGCGGGCGGTCATCGAATGATTCAGGCCGGGTCGCGCACGTTGATGATGAGCGCCAGAAAGCGCAGGGGCTTGTCCGAGCGGTTCTCGATGGAATGGGAGGAGCCGTCCCGGCACTGCATCATGTCGCCGGCGGCCAGGTCGTACTCTTCGCCGTCCTCCACCACATGGCCCACGCCCTCCAGGATGTAGTAGACTTCATACTCGCCCTGGTGCTTGTGGTAGCCGATGGAGCTGCCGGGCTGAAGGGTGTTCACGGCGAACAGCCGCCCGGAGCCGTAGGCGCAGTCGGCGGGCAGGATGTGGTGCACGGTGCACTCCCCTTCGCCCCCTGCCATCTTGGGGCGCACTTCTTCCAGCTGGTCTTTGCAGAGAATTTTCATTGTGTTTTCCCTCGTTTCAATTGAAATTGTAGGCCGTGACGATGGGCTCCCGGCCCAGGGTGCGGTCGTTGAAATACTCGTAGAGGCAGATGCCCAGGAAGGAGCCGCTGATGTTGTAAACGTTGGTGTAGCCGTTTCCCAGCAGCTCGCACAGGGCGTAGTAGCTGCGCTGGCTGGTGCGGCAGTGGAGGTAGACCGGCACGTCTTTGGGCACCTCGTTCATCCGCTCCCGGAAGCGGGACAGGGGGATGTTCACCGCGCCCTTGAGGTGGCCGGCATTGAACTCCCGCTCC
>DWYI01000041.1 GCA_019118765.1 Candidatus Allofournierella merdavium
CTGGACATCGACATGTTCTACGACGGGGACAAAAAGGAATACTACTGCCTGCGCTGCTGCTACACCGGCAGCGAGGCGGACGTGCAGCAGAAAAACCGCATGGCCCGCTTCCGCTACCGGGCCATGGCCAAGCGCTTTGAGCGGTTCGACGAGCGATAAATCAAAAAATGCGCCTGCCCCTGGCAAGGACAGGGTTACGAGCGGCGGGCGGGGGCGTTCTGGCCGCTGCCGTGCCGGCAGTGGTTCAGATAGAGGTAGAAACCGATGTTCAGCAGAACGCCCACCGCGGTGGACGCCGGCGCGGCCAGGCCGATCTTTGTCAGGCTGGCGTTCGGCTGGATGCTCATCACATAGGCCAGCGGCAGGCGCACCAGCAGCGTCTGCACCAGACCCTGCAGCATCACCCACAGGGTGCGCTGGTTGCCGTTGAAGTATCCCACCATGCTGAACAGCACCGCTGTGGCGATGGTTTCGGGGGCAAAGCCCTTGAGGTAGGCAAAGCCGTTTTGGATGACCGCCGGGTCGGTGGAAAAGACGCCCGCCAGCACGTCGCCCCTGGTCATGACCAGGGCGAACACCACCACGCCGAACCCCAGCCCCACGCCGATGCCGGTGAACATGGAGCGCTTGGCCCGCCGCAGGTCGCCCGCCCCCACATTCTGAGAGACGAAGGACGCCATGGACTGCATCAGCGCGCTGGGCACCAGCATGGCGAAGTTCACGATCTTGCTGGCCACCCCGTAGCCGGAGGATGCCTCCAGCCCCAGCCGGTTGACAAAGGCGCAGAGAGCCAGAAAGGAAAGCTGGGTCAAAAACTCCTGCAGCGCCAGCGGCAGGCCGATGGCAAGAAATTTGCGGCATTGCAGGTTGAAGCGGAAGTCCTGCCGGCGGAGGGTGAAGGGCAGCTGCTTTTTCAGCAGGATGACCACCGCGCACACCACGCTCACCGCCTGGGCCAGCACGGTGGCAAGGGCCGCGCCCGCCGCGTCCATGTGAAAGCCGGCCACCAGCAGCAGGTCGCCGAAGATGTTCACCACGCAGGCCACCAGCACGAACAAAAGGGGCGACCTGCTGTCGCCCAGGCCCCGGAAGATGGCGGAGAGCAGGTTGTAAGCCACGATGAAGAAGATGCCGCCGCCGCAGATGCGCACATAACTCACGGTGAGGTCCAGCGATTCCCGGGGCGCCTGCATCAGCACCGAGATGGGCCGGGCAAAGCCCACCAGCAGCACGCACAGCCCCACCGAGATGAGGGCGAACACCAGTGCCGCGCCGCCCAGCACCCCGCCGATCTTTTCCGGGCACTTTTCTCCCAGGTACCGGGCGATGAGCACAGTGATGCCCATGGCAAGCTGGGTCACCACAAAGGTGACCAGATTCAAAAGCTGGCTGCCGGTGGACACGGCGGACAGGCCGGAGGTGGAGCCGAACCGGCCCACCACCAGCAGGTCCACCGCGCCGTAGGCTGCCTGTAAGATCAGCGCCCCCAGAATGGGCACCATAAACCAGAACAGCTTTTTTAAAATGCTGCCCTGGGTAAAATCCGCTCTTTCCTTACTCAATGGTGATCCTCCTCTGTGCCATGACCTGATAAAGCCGCCCCAGCGTGCGGATGGTGCAGGCGGCGTCCTCCTCGGAAATATCCGCAAGCAGCGGCGCCAGCCGCGTGAAATACTGCCGGGTGTACCGCTGCAACAATTCCTGCCCCGCCGGGGTGGCGGTGATGTAGGCCACCCGGCCGTCCCGGGCGCTGGGCTGCTTGCAGAGGTAACCTTTGCCCTCCATCTCCTTCACCGTGCGGGTCACCCCGGGGCGGGGCAGGCGCAGCGCGTCGCTGACGTCCGACGCCGTCGCCCGCTGGCCCCGGCGCTCCAGATCGTCGATGGCGTCCAGCAGATGAATGTGCGAGGGCGTGACCCCCGGGGGCAGCGGGGGCAAAAGGTCCCGGCTGCGCTTTGCCAGATAGCAGGCGTCAAACAGCGCCTTGATGGTGCTCGTCTCCATGGCAGTCTCCTCCAAAATAGTTACCATTGGTAATCATATAAGGGGCCGCACCCCCTGTCAATCCTCCCCGGGGCATACTTTTTTTTGCGGGGGCTTTGCTGCCGGTGTATAATGGAAAAAGAAATCTTTTGTGTGCGGGAGGAAAGCGCCCTGTGACCGAAAAAACGATTCATGCCCATCGCGAAGCGGGTGTACCGTCTGCTGGAGCGCAGGCAAAAACAGGCCTTTGTGCTGATCTTGTGCATCATGGCGGTGTCGGCGGGGCTGACCCAGTTCACCCCCAAAGCCATCGGCTTTCTCACCGACGATATACTGCGGCAGGACGGGCTTGCGTTCGGCAGCATCCTGCCGGTGCTGCTTGCCATCCTGCTGGTGACGGTGGCGAATGAACTGCTGAAGATCGGGCGGCGGGTGATGGTGAAGGATGTGGCCACCAAAACCGAGAAAAAGGCCCGGGGGCTGGTGATCGCCTCGCTGCTGCAGGCGCCCCTGGCTTTTTTCAAGGAGAACATGACCGGCAACATCCACGGCCGGCTCAACCGCTGCCTGGAGGGCACGGTGAAGCTGGAAAAGCTGCTGTTCATGGACTTTGCGCCGGCGGTGTTCAACAGCGTGGCGGCGGTGGTGGTCATCCTGGCCACCCTGCCGGCGGGGCTGGCGCTGCCCATGCTGCTGGTGGTGCCCATCGGCATCGCCATCGTGGCCCGGCAGATCGCCACCCAGCGGGGCATCCGGGTGGAACTGCTGGAGACCAAAGCCGCCATGGACGGCTCCGTTGTGGAACTGCTGAACGGCATCGAGGTCATCCGCATCCTGGACAGCGCGGCGCTGGAGGGAAAGCGGTTCGAGGGCAAGTCGGAATTTTTGCGCAAAAAGGAGATGCGCCACCACCTGCAGATGGCGAAGTACGACTGCCTCAAGTTCCTCAACCAGGCGCTGTTCTCCGTGCTGATGATCGACATCTCCGTCTGGCTTGCCGCCCGGCAGGTCATCAGCGCGGGGGACGTGCTCACCGCCTACCTCTGCTTCAACCAGCTGCTGAAGCCCCTGGAGGAGCTGCATCGCATCCTGGATGAACTGTCCGAGAGCCTGGTGCTGGCGGAGGACTTCTTCCGCATGGCGGAGATCTCCCGCGACTTCTCTTATCTGCCTCCGGCGCTGCCGGCGGCAGCGGCCGGGGCGGCGGGCAGCGCCCTGGAGGCGCGGGGGCTGGAATTTTCCTACGGGGCGGACAAGCCCGTCCTCCGGGGGCTCACCTTCACGGTGGGGCAGGGGGAGTTTGTGGGCATCGCCGGGCCCAGCGGCTGCGGAAAATCCTCCCTCATCAAGGCGATCTGCAAGCTGGAAGCCTGCCAGGGGGAGATTTTCATCGACGGAAAGGACCTGCGCGCCTATTCCAGAAGCGAGCTGGCCGAGACCATCGCCCTGGTGCCCCAGAACCCCTTCCTGATCGCGGGCACCCTCCGGGAGAACATCTGCTACGGGCTGAAACGGCAGCCCGCCGACCAGGAGGTGCGTCAGGCGCTGGCCAAGGCCCGCCTGCTGGAATTTGTGGACAGCCTGCCCGGCGGGCTGAACGCCCCCGTGGCGGAGGGCGGGGCGAACCTCTCCGGCGGGCAGAAGCAGCGGGTGGCCATCGCCCGCGTCTTTCTGCGCCGGCCGAAGATCCTGATCCTGGACGAGGCCACCTCCGCGCTGGACAACACCGCCGAGCGGGCGGTGCAGGCGGCCATCGAGGAGTTGGTGCGCGGGCGGGGGATGACGGTGATCTCCATTGCCCACCGGCTCACCACCCTGCAGAACGCCGATCGCATCCTGGTGATGGATGGCGGGCGCATCGTCCAGTGCGGCGGCTACGGGGAACTCATCGCCGAGGCCGGCATCTTCCAGGATATGTACTACGGCAGGCTGAAATAAACGTCCGCCTTCATAAAAGAGGCAGCGCCCCCGGATGCGGTTTTCGCATCCGGGGGCGCTGTGCGGTTTCGGCAAAGGGGCGTGGCGCTCTGCCGGTTTTATGTCTGTTCGGGGTCGGCGGCAAAGGTGAGGGAGAGATGCAGAGGGGCGTTTTCCATGCGGTATTCCGGCAGCGGGCGGGCGCCCCAGGTGTCGTCGCCGCCCACGCCGCACTCCCAGGTCAGCAGCCGCAGCACGGTGCGGTTGCCGGCGGGCAGCTGCCAGGGATGGGCCGCGTTTTCCAGTTCGTGACTGGTGCAGGGCAGGGCGGAGAAGCAGAAGGGGGCGTTCCCCTCCACCCGCATCCCGCCGCAGGCCAGCCAGCGCACTCCGGTGCGCAGCCCGCAGCTCTGGGGCTTCATGTAGGGGGTCAGGGCGGTGAAGGCGTCCAGTTCCCACCGGCCCAGCAGCGCGCCGCCGGTGCGGTCGGCGGCGGTCTCCTCAGGGCCGAGGCCGTAGTAGCGCACCCGGCGCGCGGCTTCCACCGCCGCGCCCTCCAGCCCGAAGCAGAAGGGGGCGGGCAGGCCCGGCGCTGCCTGGGCGTCCACCGAGAGGTCGATGCGCCCGCCCGGCGCAAAGCGCCAGCGCATGACGCAGCGGCTGGCCGGGGCGGTGGGCAGGCTAAAGACGGCGGTCACCTCGTAGCAGGGGCCGTCCTCGTTCAGGGTGAAGGACTCCAGCGTGCGGTAGAGGCTGGCCGTCTTCCAGGCCGCCTTCTCCTGGGGCCAGCGGCTGGCCGTGTCGTTGGACACCGGCGCGCGCCAGAAGGTGGGAACGAGGGGGGCGGCCAGCCATTCCCGGCCGTCCAGCCGCAGGCTGCGCAGCAGTCCGTCCTCCCGGGAGAAGCGGGCCAGCAGCCCGCCGCAGGCAAGGCCCAGGTACTCGCTGCTGTCGATCAGCCGCCAGCCGCTTTCCGCGGCGGCGCGGCTGCGCACTACCTGCTGGGCGCTGGCGATCTCGTGGCCCGCCGCCGCCCAGGGCGTGTTCCGGGCAAGGCGCAGCACCGCCCGCGCCACCACCTCGCCGCCCGCCGGCAGGTCCGGCAGGTCGAAGGGGAGGCGCACCGTCTGTCCCGGCGGGCAGGGGCAGGGCAGCGTCTGGCGGAAAAATTCCTCCCCCTCCCGCAGGCCGCTCACCTCCAGGCACAGTTCGCCCGCGTCGGTGAACAGGCTCTCGTTGCGCAGCACCACCGCGCCCGGCTCCAGCTCCAGCAGGAAGGGGGTGTACACCGCCTTCACCGCCGCCAGCTTGGGACTGGGGACGCGGTCGGCAAAGAGCAGGCCGTTGGCGCAGAAATCGCCGCTGTTGGGAAGATCGCCAAAATCGCCGCCGTAGTGCAGCCGTCCATCGGCGGTGAGCTGCTGGTCGATCCAGTCCCACACAAAGCCGCCCTGGTAGTGGGGATACAACTCCTCCAGCCGCTTGTAGGCTTCCAGCCCGCCGCAGCTGTTGCCCATGGCGTGAGCGTACTCCGCCTGGATGCGGGGCTTGTCCTGCTGTTGCCGCAGCAGTTCCTCCAGCTTTTCCGCCGGGTAGTACATGGTGGAGTAAAAATCGGTGGTGTCGGGGTAGCGCCCGTCCTGGGTCACGCCCTCGTAGTGCACCGGGCGGGTGGCGTCCCAGCGGCGGAAACACCGGGACATCTCCCACAGGGTGCTGCCCCCGCTGGACTCGTTGCCGCAGCTCCAGGCCACCACGCAGGGGTGGTTTTTGTCCCGCCCGAACATGCTGCGGGCCCGGTCCAGCACCGCCTGGCGCCAGGCGGGCTGGCCGTCGGGCAGTTTGGGGTAGCGATGCTGGGCCAGCATCGGCCGGGCGCACCAGGTGCCGTGGGTCTCGAGATTCGTCTCGTCGATGACGTAAAGGCCGTAGCGGTCGCACAGGGCGTACCACTGGCTGTGGTTGGGGTAGTGGCTGGTGCGCACCGCGTTGATGTTGCTGCGCTTCATCAGCACTACGTCCTGCTCCATCTCCTCAAAGGTGACCACCCGGCCGTGTTCGGCGCTCCACTCGTGGCGGTTCACCCCGTGAAGCAGCAGGCGCTGGCCGTTGAGTTTGAAGATGCCCCCCTCGATGGTCAGGGTGCGAAAGCCCACCGCCAGCCGGCACCGCTGGGTGGGCGCGCCGGCGCGCAGCACCTCCAGTTCCAGGGTGTAGAGGTGGGGCGCCTCGGCGCTCCAGAGGGCGGGAGAAGCCACGGTCATGGCCAGCCGGGCCGTGCCCGCCTCCACCGGCGCGTGGCAGCGGGCGGCCTCGGCCCCCGCTTCGTCCAGAAGAACGGCCCGCACCCCGTCGGCATCGCCGGCGGTGGTGATCTGCGCCGAAAAAGCGCCGGAGGCGTCCGCCCGCACCGCGATGTCCTCGGCGCGGCAGGCGGGCAGGCCCAACAGCCACACATCCCGGAAGATGCCCCAGAAGCGCCAGAAGTCCTGGTCCTCCAGCCAGGAGCCGGAGCACCAGCGGTACACCTCCACCGCCAACAGGTTTTCGCCCGGGCGCACCGCGCCGGTGGCGTCGAACTCCGCGGGAGTGAAGCTGTCCTCGCTGTAACCAAGGTACTGGCCGTTGCACCACACCCGGAAGGCCGGCTCCACCCCGTCAAAGCGCAGGCGCGTTTCCAGGCCCGGACCCTGCCAGCCCGCGGCCAGAGAGAAGGTGCAGAGGTACTGCGCCACCGGGATGTCCCCGGGCAGGGCAGGGGGCGCCAGCTGCTCGCTGCCGTCCCAGGGGTAGGCGGTGTTGGTGTAGAGGGGGACGCCGAAGCCCTGCAGGTTCAGGTGGCCGGGCACCCGGACGGGGACAAAATCCGACCCCGGCCGGCCGGCCTCAAAGCCCTCCAGCCGCTCTTCCAGCCGGGGTGCCACCCGCACCCACCACTGCCCGGAAAGGCACAGCGCCCGGGGCGAATCCTCGCCGGGGAAAAGGCTCTCGTGGTCGGAGTGGGCGGCAAGCTGGTTCTGACGGAAGATTTCGGGGTTCTGCAACAATTGACGGAGATCCATGGGCATTGCCTCCTTATAGATAGGTAGGGGAGGGCGCCGGCGCGCCCCATCGCTTTCATTATAAAAGGCAGCGGCACAGGATGCAATCCGGATGGGGTCAGGACTCGGGAGAGGTCTGCCGGTCCTTTTCTCTCAATGCGGTCAGCCCCAGCACCAAAGCGGCCGGGAACGCCGCGGCCAAAAGAAAACCCATCTTCAGATCGCCCCCCGCCCGGTCGGCGGCAAACCCCACGGACAGCGGCCCCAGGATGCCCCCCAGATCGCCGGCCAGGGCCAGAAAGGCGAACATGGCGGTGCCGCCGGCGGGGCAGGCCCGGGCGGAAAGGCTGATGGTGCCCGGCCACATGATGCCCACGGAAAACCCGCACAACCCGCAGCCCGCCAGGCTCAGCACGGGCAGGGGGGACAGGGAGGCCAGCAGATAGCAGGCCACACACAGGGCGCCGCAGGCCAGCATCAGAGGCCGGAGACCCGCCTTGCCGCCCGCCTTTGCGGTGAGCACCCGGGCCAGCCCCATGAGAAGGGCGAAAAGGCAGGGCCCCGCCAGGTCGCCGATGGCCTTGGGCACCCCCGCCGCGGTTTCCGCGAAGGCAGAGGCCCATTGGGTCATGGCGTTTTCGGCGGCGCCGGAGCAGGCCATCAGCAGGCACAAAAGCCAGAACAGGGGCAGGCGAAGCAATCTTCGCACCCCCAGGCCGGCCCCGTTTTCCACCAGCCGCCGGATGGGGCAGGTGAGGAAGTTGAAGGTGTTATAAAGGGGGATGAGCGCCCACAACAGAGTGAGGATGCGCCAGTTTTCCAGGCCGAACAGGGCGAAAAACAGCGTGGAGCCCAGCACCACCGCCACCATCCCCCAGCAGTAAAAGGAGTGCAGCAGGCTCATCCGGCTCGCTTTGTTTTCAAAGGGACAGGCCTCCACGATGGGGCTGACCAACACCTCGATCAGGCCGCTGCTCACCGCGTAGACCACCACCGCCAGCAGGATGCCCCAAAACGGGGCGGGCAGCATGTCCGGCAAAATCGTCAGCATCCCCAGCCCCGCGGCGGACAGGATGTGCGCCGTCACCACACAGGCGCGGTAGCCGACCCGGTCCACAAATCCCGTGGCGGCCAGATCCACCAGCAGCTGGGTCAGGAAAAACACGCTGGGGATGAGAGCGATCTGCCCCAGGGAAATGCGGTAGGTCTTTTGAAAGGTCAAAAAGAGAAGCGGCGCGAAGTTGGCGCAGATGGCCTGGGTCACATAGCCGAGACAGCAGGCCCGCAGGGTCTTGTTGTAGTTGGGCTGAACGGTCATGAAATCTCCCTCCCGATGGGCTGTACAGAATACGGCGCACGCCCGGCAAGGCGGCGCCGTATTGCATTATAACAGCAAAAGAAGGGGGCGATAAGGGAGAATCCCGCCAAAAAGCAGCACTATTTTCCCAAATTGCGAATCTGGCCCGGTGTGCAGCCATAGAGCTGGCGAAACTGGCGGCTGAAGTAGCTGGTGGAGTGGAACCCGCAGGCCAAACCGATCTCCTGCACGGTCAGGGAGGTGTCGTGCAGCATCCGGTGCGCGGTTTGAAGCCGATATCGGATCAGCGCGTTCACCGGCGAGCAATCCATGTATTCGGCAAAGCAGCGGGCCGCCTCGCTGCGGCTCACGCTGGCCGCCGCTGCGATGTCGGCAAAGGTGACGGGTTCCGGGTAATGGGCGTAGATGTAGGCCAGCATTTTCTGCACCCGCACCTGGGTGCGCAGCTGCACCCGGGTGGACTGGAACTTCGGCAATGCGTCAAAGTGATGAAACAGATATTCAAACAGCCGGTTCAGCCCCCGCTGCACCGTCAGTTCATAGCAGGCGGGCCGCTGCCGCAGGCAGTGAAAAATTTCGTCCAGAAGGCGGTGGACCTGGCCGCACCGGTCGTCCTGCCGCCGGAACACCACAAAGGGCAGGCAGCCGCACTCCACAATGGGCGCGATGTACTTTTGGTGGATGGCGCTGGTTTCCGGGGCGATCAGGGCGCCGGAAAAAACCATGATGGGCATGGGGTCCGGCGCGTCGCCGGCGACCTGGCGCACGCCGTGCAGCAGATTGCTGTTTACAAACACACTGTCTCCCGCATGCAGCAGGATGTGCTCCCGCCCCACCTGGTAATCCAGCGTGCCGCTGGCAGCCCTTGCGATCTCAAAATAGGGGTGCCAGTGCAAGGGGCCTTCCCGATCGGGCAGTTCCGAGAGTTCATCTTCAAAAAAGGTGATCGGGAAAGCGTCTGTCTCATGGACGATCCGCTCACGCATATGCTGGTCTACAATGACGGGCACGGCCAATCTCCTCCTTGCAGCAAACCATTTTAGTGGGGATACCCCGCTACAGTATAACAGGAAAACGCGGCTTTTTCCATCCGACATCGTTTCCCGCGGACCCTTCATTTTGCGCGCAAAGTCTGGTACAATGAAAAAAAGGCCGTGCCGCCGGCGCCAAAAAAGGAGGAGACCGTCATGCTGGCATACACCTATGTTGAAAGGGGCAGATTTGAACTGCTGCAAAAGCCCAAACCCGTTTTGCAGGATGCGCGGGACGCCATCGTGCGGGTGACGCTGGCCAGCATCTGCTCCAGCGACCTGCACATCAAGCACGGCAGCGTGCCCCGGGCGGTGCCGGGGATCACGGTGGGGCACGAGATGGTGGGCGTGGTGGAGCAGGTGGGCTCCGCCGTCGCCACCGTCAAGCCCGGCGACCGGGTGACGGTAAACGTGGAGACCTTCTGCGGCGAGTGCTTTTTCTGCCGCCGGGGCTGGGTGAACAACTGCACCGACCCGAACGGCGGCTGGGCCCTGGGCTGCCGCATCGACGGCGGCCAGGCGGAGTATGTGCGGGTTCCCTTCGCGGATCAGGGGCTGGATAAAATACCCGACACGGTGAGCGACCGGCAGGCCCTCTTTGTGGGGGACATCCTGGCCACCGGTTACTGGGCGGCGCAGATCGCCGAGATCGGCCCGGAGGACACGGTGCTCATCCTGGGGGCGGGGCCCACCGGCCTGTGCACCCTGGCCTGCGTGCTGCTGCGCGCACCCCGGCGGGTGATCGTCTGCGACCTGGATGACAGCCGTCTTGCCTTCGTGCGCGCCCACTGGCCCGGGGTGCTCACCGCCCGGCCGGACCATCTGCGGGAATTTGTGCTGGCCCACAGCGACCACGGCGGCGCCGACGCGGTGCTGGAGGTGGCCGGCGGGCAGGACACCTTCCGCCTGGCCTGGCAGTGCGCCCGGCCCAACGCGGTGGTCACGGTGGTGGCCCTCTACGACGCGCCCCAGGTGCTGCCGCTGCCGGAGATGTACGGCAAGAACCTCATCTTCAAGACCGGCGGCGTGGACGGCTGCCACTGCGCCGACACCCTGGCCCTCATCCGGCAGGGAAAGCTGGACACCACCCCCCTCATCACCCACACCTATCCTTTAAGGGACATCGCCACCGCCTACGACCTGTTCGAGCACAGGCGGGACGGCGTCATCAAGGTGGCCGTGACCATGGAGTGAGGCGGCCCGCCGCAAGAAAAGCAGACAGCGCCCCCGGATGCGGCGATCGCCGCGCCGGGGGGCGCTGTTCACAGCAAAAAACGGGCGCGCCGGCCAAAGCGCCAGAGGACGGCGCGCTCCGGCGGCCGGCGGTTCACACCCCGGTGAACACCTTGGCCAGGATCTTCCAGCCGGACTCGTCCTTCTTCAGCACATGAAAATCCACATAGTCGGCGCCAAAGTAGTTTTCCAGCGTGACGCGGATCACCGCCACGTCGTTCACCACGTCCAGCACGTCCACCCGGGCGCGGGAGTCGGTGGGGCCGGCCTGGGTGGCGCCGTCAAAGAGGGTCTGGATGGGGGCGCCGTTGATGGTGGCACTGGCGTGGAAGGCGGGCTTCATCCCCTCGCCGCCCCCCCTGGCGCAGCCGTCCACATACAGCTGGGCCACCCGGAGGATCTCCTCGTAATCTTTCACCGTTGCGTTGCTCATTCTGCTTTCCTCCCTTTGTTCGATGGGTACCCGGCGGGCTTGCCGCCGGATGTTATTATCAATGATAATTCGAGTGAGCAGAAAAACAAGTACGCACATTTAAGTGTGATACTTACGATCTCGTTCGATACTAACTGAAAAGAAAGTGACAGGAGGAGCTGTGCTCCCCGCAAAAAACGGGCGCCGGCAGGACCCCGGCGCCCGACCTGCATCAAAGCTGCTTTTGCGGCCGTTTTTGGAAGAACTTCGTGCTGTACCGTTTCAAAGCCGTCGGCACGTTCAGCCGGTTTTTTGCGGTCCAGCACGATCTGGCGGTTTGTCCGCGGTCAGCAGCCGGCCGGCGACCAACCGGGCCATGGGCAAATTCAAAAACGGCAGATGACCCGTGTTTTTATAGGGTCGCTGGAGGGGAAAACACAAATAGGCGGCCGCCCCGTTTACGGGGCGGCCGCCTATTTGTGTCAGTGTGAGCGGGAACGGCTCAGGCCTTCCTGCCGGCGTTTTCGGCGGAGGGGAAGATGATCTTGTTCACAAAGAAGAACACCACCATCGAGATGCCGCCGTTCAGCACCGTGGTGCCGATGTTGTAGATGAAGTCCGGCACCAGCAGGCCTGCCACCGCCACCCAGATGCAGTTGATGGAGTTGACGATGCAGGTGATGATGCAGAAGGCCACCAGGTACCAGGCGATCTGGGGGCCCAGCTTGCCGTGGGAGCGGAACACAAAGTTGCGCTGGATGGGGAAGTTGACCACCTCGCCGATGACCATGGCCACCATGTAGGCGCAGAAGTAGGCAAGGCCGCCGTGGGCCTGGTCGTAGCCCAGGATGTTCCACTGGAAAGTCTCGCCGAAGAGGGTCAGCGGGATGCCTGGCCAGCCGAAGGCCGCGTCCCCCAGCCCCGCAAAGGCCGCGGGCAGAAACTGCAGCATCAGATACTTGAACACCGTGATCACGTTGCTGACGATGACGAACAGCCCGCCCTCACGCACCCATTTGGCGGCCGCCGGGTGTTTTGCGGCAAAATTGTTCCAAAAACTCATGATTCCTTCCTTCCTTTTCCGGCCGTTGATTTTCCGCGCAAGGCACATGGCGGAAAGTT
This sequence comes from Candidatus Allofournierella merdavium, assembly GCA_019118765.1. Taxonomy (GTDB): domain Bacteria; phylum Bacillota; class Clostridia; order Oscillospirales; family Ruminococcaceae; genus Allofournierella_A; species Allofournierella_A merdavium. Next base: position 12,058 of record DWYI01000041.1, read on the forward strand.
TGTTCTGCAAGACAGTATACAACATCTCCGGCCATCGCAGGAGCAAATTTCACAAACGGTCGTTTTTTCATCGCAAGCAGCAGATTGATTAAAAATAATCGTCTGAAATGCCCAAAAACTTGGCAAAAAGTTGTGCGTTCCCACAAGAGTTGCGGGAACAAAAACCAGGGCGTCAGGGCGCCGCCGGCGGTTTCTCACAGTGGGGTGTCAGAACCTCACCGGCTGACAAGGGGCACAGCAAAAAAATGCCCCCGGCCGAGCCGGGGGTCCTGACGACGCGCGTTGCACAGTCCGCGCCCCGCTCCGGGGCGGCGGGCTGTTTTTACACAGCGGCTTGCCGGCCGCGCCGCCGGATGACGGCGAAGGCCGCGAGGCAGATCAGCACCGACACCAGCGAGCCCGCCGCTGTGGCAAGGCCCATGGGGAACAGGGTGTCGGGGAACAGGGTGGAGGTGAGGTATACCCCGGGCACCCGCATCAGTGCGATGGCCAGGATGTTGTGCAGAAAGGAGAGTTCCGACCGGCCGCAGGCGCAGAAGTAACCGCCGAAGCTGAAGTGGATGCCGGCGAACACACAGTCCCAGATGTAGCCCCGCAGGTATTGGCCGCCCATCCGGATCACCTCCGCGCCGTCCGCCGCGCCGCGGTCGGTGAACAGCGCCACGATGGGTTCCGCCGAAAACTGGATGACGAAGGAGGCCGCCAGGCCGAACCCCGCCGCGATGGCGATGGCGTAGCCCAGGGTCCGCAGTGCCCGGTCGGGCTTGCCGGCGCCGATGTTCTGCGCCCCCAGCGCCGAGACGGAGGACAGCATGGACGAGGGCACCAGAAAGAGGAAGCTGATGATCTTCTCCACAATGCCCACCGCCGCCGCGTCGGTCAGGCCCCGCCGGTTGGCGATGATGGTGATGAGGATGAAGGCGATCTGGATGAGACCGTCCTGCAGGGCGATGGGCACGCCGATGGAAAGGATGCGGCCCATCACCGGCCGGGCGGGGCGGAAATCCTGCTTTTTCAGCGGGATGCTCCTGCGCCGGAGGATGACCGTCAGCGCGATGGCCACGCTGAGCGCCTGGGACAGGGTGGTGCCCAGCGCCGCGCCGGCAGGGCCAATGTCCAGCACCCCCATGAACAGGTAGTCCAGGGCGATGTTGGCCGCGCAGGCCACGGCGATGAAGTACATGGGGCTGCGGCTGTCGCCCATGCCGCGGAAGACGGAACTGATGATGTTGTAGGCGGTGATGAAGGGAACGCCCGCAAAACAGATGGACAGATAGGCGGCGGTGCCTTCCACCGCCTCGGCGGGGGTGGACATCACCGCCACGATGGGCCGCACCAGGGCCTGCAGCAGCGCCATGCAGACCACCGACACCCCCATGAACAGCACGGCGGTGTTGCCCGTGACCCGGGCGGCCAGGCGCCGGTCGCCGCCGCCCACCGCCTGCCCGATGCTCACGGTGGTGCCCATGGCCAGGCCCACGATCATCACCGTGAGCATGTGCATCACCTGGGAACCCACAGATACGGCGGTGATGTCCGCCACGCTGCCGAACTGGCCGATGATGAACAGGTCGGCCATGCCGTAAAGGGTCTGGAGAAAATAAGAGAGAAGGTAGGGCAGGGCAAACAGCGCCAGATTGCCGAATACGCTGCCGGTGGTCAGATTTTTTTCCATGGATGGGCTCCACCTCGTTGTGACATGGTTATATTTATAGATTAAACGCCACAATCGCCGCCGAGTCAAGATGTTTTCGCCCGCCGCGCCGGGGAACCGGGAAAAGACGGGCCCTGCACGGCGGGCGAAAAAGACCCGGGCCGGCGGCAGTTTTGCCGTCGGCCCGGAGTTGTTTTGGCGCAAGGGGCTGCCGCTTACCCCCGCGGGCCGTAGTCCCGGGGGCCGTAGATGGCGGTGCCGATGCGCACGATGGTGGCGCCCTCCCGGATGGCGGCCTCAAAATCGCCGCTCATGCCCATGGAGAGGGTGTCCGGCAGGGCGGTGGCGTAGTGCTGTTCCTGCAGGCGGGTCAGCAGCCGCCGCATCCCGGCAAAAAACGCCCGGGTCTCGTCGGGGGCGGCCCCGGCGGGCGGAATGGCCATCAGGCCCCGCAGCCGCAGGTGCGCCGCCGCCTCGGCGGCCTCCGCCAGCGCCCACAGCCCCTCGGGCGAAACGCCGCTCTTGCTGGCCTCCGCGCCGATGTTGACCTCGATCAGGATGTCCTGGGTCAGCCCCAGCCGGCCGGCGGCGGCGTCCACCTTGCGCAGCAGGTGTTCGCTGTCCACGCTCTCGATCATGGCGGCGCGGCCCACCACCTTGTTCACCTTGTTGGTCTGCAGATGGCCGATGAAGTGCCCCGGCTTGCCCAGGTACGCCCCGGCGTCGCTTTTCTCCACCAGTTCCTGCACATGGTTCTCGCCGAACAGGTCGATGTCCAGTCCGGCGCTCTCCCGCACCTCTTCCACCGTGCGGGTCTTGCAGGCGGCGCACAGCAGCACCTGGGCCGGGTCGCGGCCGGCGGCGCGGGCGGCCTGCGCCATGCGGGCGCGGATGCTGGCCACCGCCTGCGCCATCTGCTCCTTTGTCGCTTGAGTCGCCATTGAAAAAACCTCTTTCCCACTGCCCGAAAGGGCGATTCACATCGTTTGATAGACCGCGCGCTCGCCGCCGATGTATTTGGGCCGGCAGCGGGCGCACAGAAAATGGGCCTTGCCGATGTGGTCAAAGGACAGGCGCACCGGCACGGCCACCCGCCGCAGATGCATCCCGATCAGGGTGCCGCCGATGTCCAGCCCCGCCCCGGCGCGGATCTCCTCCACCAGCACCGGGTCGGAAAAGGCCTGCCAGCAGTTGGTGGCCCAGCTGCCGCCGGCATGGGGCTGGGGCACGGCGTTGACCTCCTCGTAGCCGTATTGGTCGGCCGCCGCCCGCTCCAGCACGATGGCCCGGTTCAAGTGCTCGCAGCACTGGGCGGCAAGCCACAGCCCCCGCGCCCGCACGGCGGGCAGCACGCCCTCCAGCACCGCCCGGGCCGCCTCCATGCTGCTGTCTTTTCCGATGTGGCCGCCCACGATCTCGCTGCTGGAGCAGCCCACCACAAAGATGTCGCCGGGTTTCAGGCCGGCCGCGTCCAGCAGCTCCTCCGTCGCCTGCCGCGCCTGGCGGGCGATCTCGCTCAACGTTTCCTGCTGCATGCAAATGCCCCCTTTTGGCAAATCGCGTTTCCCACAATATCCCTCCGGGCGGCCGCGGCCGCCCTCTCTTTCGGTGATTACAGCATAGCATCGGCGGCGGGGCGTGTCAAATCAGCGCCCCGCCGCGGCCGGCGCTTTGGGGCGTGTTCCCGCGGGTCACGGAGGGGGACATATGCCAAAAGGGCCTGCCACACCGGGTGACACCGCTGATTACTGGCAAAACGGATAAAAAACGGGAGCCAAAGTTGTACATTTTTTAACTTGTATTATAACGTCATATTATGTTATTATGGGCTCAGAAAATCTACCACAAGGGAAAGGTGAGGGTCATTGGCATGAAAGAACGTCAGAAATGTCTTGTGCTTCTCTCGAAGAACGTGTTCACGGCCACCGGCGAGGCGCCCTTCGACGGCTTTGTGGCGGTGGAGGGCAACCGCATCGTGGCGGTGGGGCCCCGGGCCGAAGCCGGCGAATGGGTGGACAAAGCCACGCAGGTGCTGGAACTGGGCGACCGCGTGGTGACGCCCGGCTTTGTGGACGTGCACACCTTCTTCACCGGCTGGGCGCTGCTGAGCCTGGGCGCGGATTTTTCCGGTGTGAAAACCGACGCGGAGGGCGTGGCCGCGCTGCGGGAGTATGAAAAGACGGCCCCCGCGGGCACGGCGCTGTTCGGGCACAGCTGGCAGCCGGACGGCTTTGAGGTGACCGACGAGGCCCTTTTGGACAAGACCTGGCCGGACAAACCGGTGGTGGTGTTCACCGCCGACCGGGGCACCTGCTGGATGAACCGGGCCGCCCGGGAGCGCTACGGCTTCGGGCCGGAAAAGTGCTACGCCGAGATGACCTGGAAGATGATCCGGGAATATCTCCAGCTGCCCGGCATGAAGGAAAAGTATAAGGAATATATGCAGATGCTCAACGCGCGGGGCGTCACCACCATCAAGGAGATGACCTTCGACACCTACTACGGCTTTGCCGACAAGATGGAGGAGCTGGAGCGGGAGGACGCGCTGACCGTGCGCGTCTCGATGATGAGCCAGCCGGTGGGCGAGGGCATCAACATCGAGCACGGCAAGGCCATGTGCCGGCGCTTCACCGGGCCCTTTGTGTCCTTCTCCGGCTACAACCGCATGACCGACCGCTCCATCCCGTCCTCCATGGCGGAACTCATCGAGCCCTACAAGTCCCATCCGGGCATGACCAACACCGTGCCGGTGGAGTGGGACCTCATCGAGCGGGAGACCCATCTGGCGGACGAAAACGGCTTCCGCTACTCCCTGCACTGCCAGGGCGACGGCGCCATCCGGCACACGGTGGCCCTGTTTGATTCCTGCCAGAAGGACGAAAACGGCAAGCTCAAGCACCGCCATGCCATCACCGACCTGGAGTATTCCAATCCCGCCGACCTGGAAAAGTTCGGCGCGCTGGGCGGCATCGTGGAGGTGTATGCCCAGATTCAGTCGCTGGACAACAAGCAGGACGTGATGGACATGATCGCGGCCCAGCTGGGCGGCGACCGGGGCAGGAACTACTGGAACCGCCGCAAGATGTGGGATTCCGGCCTGGTGGTCTCCTGCGGCACCGACCTGCCCCTGCTCATCCCCAACATCCCCGAGGCCATCTATTGCGGTGTGGGCGGCCATTTTGCCGACGGCGGCACCTACAACGAGCAGAACATGCTCACGGTGCCCGAGATGCTCACCGCCTGGACCCGCAACGGCCAGTACAACTGCTTCAACGAGGACCGGCTGGGTACGCTGGAGGCCGGCAAGCTGGCGGACATCGCCGTGCTGGGCGCGGACGTGTTCACCCTGCCCAATGAACAGGTGAAGGACGTGAAGGTGGTGCTCACCATTTCGGACGGGCGCATCGTGTACGACGCGCTGCAATAAAACCGCATCTTCAACGCTGGTAAAAGGAGGGCTTTATGGCACACATCAAACGGGAGCAACTCGCGGCCATCGGCATCCACTATGTCTACTACCCGCTGGACTACATGCTGGATTCCCAGGCCAAAGCCGGGTACAAGACCATTGAGCTGCTGGGCATGGCGCCTCATTACCTTATGGACGAGACCTGGTATCAGGACCCGGCGGAAGTTCGCAAAAAGGTGGAGGATCGGGGCATGACCATCGGCTGCTTCACCCCCGAGTGCGCGGTCTACTACTACACCATGAACGCCCCGGAGGGCGGCTTCCACGACCGCAGCATGGAGTACTTCAAGCGGGGCATCGAGGCGGCGGAGAAGATGGGCGCCAAAAAACTGCTGACCAACTGCATCGGCGCGCCCTTCGACGAGGAGTACGACCGGGCCTACGACCGGGCGGTGCGCAGCCTGCGGGAGCTGTCCAAAACCGCCGCCGACCACGGCGTGACCATCGCGGTGGAGACGGTGCGCCCGGAGGAGAGCCGGGTGGTCATCACCCTGCCGGAACTGGTGCGGCTGCTGAAGGACGTGGACAGCCCCTGGGTGAAGGCCGGGCTGGACACGGTGGCCATGGGCGTGGCGGGCGAGACGCCCCGCCAGTGGTTCGAGACCCTGGGCAAGGACATCGTGCACACCCATTTCATCGACGGCCGGCCCTATGCGCACCTGGTGTGGGGCGACGGGCTGTATCCGCTGGAAAAGTACCTGAACGTGCTCAACGAGTTCGGCTATGAGGGCCTGCTGGGGCAGGAGATCACCGACGGGCGCTATTTTGACGACCCGGCGGCGGCCGACGCGCGCAACTTCCAGGCGTTTGAGCCGTTCTTTGAGAACTGAAAGGGGGAGATGAGATGGCGACGCCGAAACTCCGCCGCGAACAGGTGGCGGGCATGAACATCCACTATGTGAACTATTCGCTGGACTATTTTCTCGACGCGCAGCAGCGCATCGGCTTCAAGACCATCGAGTTGTGGTGCGCGGCTCCCCATGTGTGGCTGGACCACATGCGCTACTACGACGCGAAGGAGATCCGCCGCAAGATCGAGAGCCGCGGCCTGGCCGTGCATGTGCTCACCCCGGAAAACTGCACCTATCCCTACCAGTTCGCGGCCAAGGAGCCGGAGCACGTCCGCCGCTCCTTTGGCTACTTCTCCAACGGCATCCGCCTGGCGGCCGAGCTGGGCTGCGAGTACATGGAGGTGAACTCCGGCTGGGGCTACTGGAACGAGGACAAGCAAGAGGCCTGGAAGCGCAGCGCGGAGATGCTGCACCGCCTGGCCGAAGTGGCCCGTGAGAACAACGTCACCCTGGTGATGGAGTCCATCCGGCCGGAGGAGAGCCAGCTGGTGATCGACCTGCCCGCGGCGCAGCGGATGCTGCGGGAGGTGGACCACCCCAACCTCAAGGCGATGGTGGACACCTGCGCCATGGGCGTGGCGGGCGAGAGCCTGGAGGACTGGTTCGCGGCGCTGGGCCCCGACATCCGGCACATGCACTTCATCGACGGCACGCCCTACGGCCATCTGGTGTGGGGCGACGGCAACCACCATCTCGGCCGGTTCATCGAGACCCTCAACCGGCACGGCTACGAGGGGTACCTGGGCCAGGAGATCACCGACGGCCGGTACTTCATGGACCCCGCGGCGGCGGATCTGCGCAACATGAAAAACTTCGAGCGATACATCGAAGATTGAGTTTTTCAAATTATACCCACTGCAAAAGGAGACAAAGTCATGAAAGCAAGCGAAGTTATCAAAAAAATTCTGGCCGAGCACGGTGAGATCACCGAGGTGTACTGGGTGGCCTGCGGCGGCAGTTTGATCGACCTGTACCCCTCCCACTTCATGCTGACGGTGGAGAGCGCCAAGACCTCCTCCGGCTGGCACACCGCCAAGGAGTTCCTGGTGGCCACCCCCAAGAAGCTGGGCAAGCACAGCCTGGTGGTGATGTGCAGCCACTCCGGCAACACCAAGGAGGCGGTGGACTCCGCCATCCTGGCCCACGAGCGGGGCGCGGCGGTGGTCACCCTCACCGACAACGCCGGCTCCAAGGCGGACGACCCCCGCTTCATCACCTGGGTGTACCCCTGGGGCGACGGTGTGCCCACCGCCGAGGTGCCGCTGGGCATCTGCCCGATGCTGGTGGCCGAGCTGCTGCGCGCCCAGGAGGGCTTTGACAAGTACGACGCGCTGGTGAAGGGCATCGCCCAGATGGACGACATCATCGCCAAGGCCAAGGTGAAGGTGAACGCGGAACTGGGCGAAAAGTTCGCCGACCTGTGCGAGAAGAACAAGTTCTTCTACATCCTGGGTTCCGGCGCCAACTTCAGCCAGACCTACGGTTTCGCCATCTGCAGCCTGATGGAGATGCAGTGGCAGAACTGCTGCTACATCCACTCCGGCGAGTACTTCCACGGCCCCTTCGAGTGCACCGAGCCCGGCGTGTTCTACTTCCTGCAGATGGGCTCCTCCTCCGCCCGGGTGATGGACGAGCGGGCGCTGGCCTTCCTCAAGACCCACACCGATCAGCTGATGGTGCTGGACGCGCTGGAATACGGCATGGGCGAAGTGGACGAGGGCGTGCGCGCCTATCTGGAGCCGGCGCTGTTCTACGCCATGAACGTGGAACTGCGGGCCGCCCGGGGCAAGCGCTTTGACCACTCCCCCGAGATCCGCCGCTACATGGGCATCGAACAGTATTGATTTGAAAAGGAGCGAGAAACGATGGCATATCAGGTGAAAGTGCTGGGCTTCGGCGACAACGTCGTGGACAAATACGAGCACATCAAGACCATGTACCCCGGCGGCAACGCGGTGAACTTTGCCGTGTTTGCCAAAAAGCTGGGCGCGGAGCGCAGCGCCTACATGGGCATCTTCGGGTCGGACAAAGAGGCCGAGCACGTCATCGCCTCCCTGCAGGAGGAGGGCGTGGAGCTGGTGAAGTGCAAACAGGTCATCGGCGAGAACGGCGCGGCCCGGGTGACGGTGAACCCTGAAAACGGCGACCGCATCTTCCTGGGCTCCAACGAGGGCGGCATCCGCGGCGATATGCTCTACGCGCTGGACCGCTTCTCCCTGGAATATGTGAAGGGCTTCGACCTGGTGCACTCCGGCAACTACTGCTTCACCGAGCGGGAACTGCCCAAGATCAAGGCGGCGGGCGTGCCCATCAGCTTCGACTTCTCCGACGATTCCACCGACGAGTACTACGAGCGCATCGCCCCGCTGGTGGACTACGCCTTCATGTCCTGCAGCGACATCTCCAAGGAGGAGACCTATGAAAAGCTGAAGAAGGTGGCGGCCCTGGGCCCCAAATTCGTCTGCGCCTCCCGCGGGGACGAGGGCTGCATCGCCTACGACGGCAAGGAATTCTATGTGCAGGGCATCAAGCCCGTGGCCAATATGGTGGACACCATGGCCGCCGGCGACAGCCTGCTCACCGCCTTCCTGGTGAACTACCTGGCCCGCCAGAAGGAGGGCAAGGGCGGCCCGGAGGCCATCCGGGAGAGCCTGGACCTGGCGGCGGGCTTTGCCGCCAACACCTGCGGCCTGGCGGGCAGCTGGGGCCACGGCAAGGTCTACGAATAACTGAAAAAGCACCGGCTTGTTGTCAGCAAAGCGGGAGCGGCGCTGCCGCTCCCGCTTTGTGCGATCCATATGATCAAAAGGAGGAAGATCCGGATGGAAAAGACCCTGGCGGCCGTGGGCTTTTGCTGCGCGGACGTGTATGAAAAGCTGAACAAGTTCTACCCCACCGGCAACGGTGTGGACTGGGGCGTGCACCTGGCCCGCATGGGGGTGCCCGTGAGCGTGGTGAGCGTGGTGGGCACCGACAGCTACGGCGAGAAGATGAAGCAGGCGCTGGCGGCGGAGGGCATCGACATCTCCCATCTGCGCACCGAGCCCGGCGACACCTGCAAGATGATGATGGACCTGAAAAACGGCACCGACCGGGTGCACCTGGAGGAGATCGAAGGGGTCATGGCGGACTACGCCCTCACCGACGAGGAGTTCGAGTTCGTGGCGAAGCACACCATGCTGCACACCGACCTGTTCGGCAAGGTGCTGGACAAGCTGCCCGCCTGGAAGGCCCGGGGCGTGCAGGTGGTGATGGACTTTTCGGTGTTCAGCGAGGACCCGGAGTACCAGTGCGAAAAGCTGTTCCCCTATGTGGACTATGTGTTCCTCTCCTACGACGGCAAAAAGGACGAGCACATCAAGGAGTGGGTGAAGAAGATCCACTCCTACGGCCCCAAGCTGGTCACCGCCACCATGGGCGAACTGGGCAGCATCTGCTACGACGGCACCACCCTGTACGAGTACGGCATCGTGCCCACCACGGTGGTGAACACGGTGGGCGCGGGCGACAGCTACATCGCCGGCTTCACCTACGGCGTCCTGAACGGCTGGAGCGTGCCCGAGTGCATGAAGAAGGGCGCGGAAGTCTCCAGCGCGGTGGTGGCCCGGTTCGAGCCGTACTGAACAGCGAACGCCGCCCCGGCCCGAAGCGGCGGGGGCGGCGCGGCAAAGCACAACACAGGGCGGCGCAGCCCGCCGCCCGCAAAAGAAAGAGGGGAAACGACCGTGCTGATCGATATGCATATCCATCCCATTTTCTACGGGCCGATCTGCGGGGATGAAAAGGAAGTGGCCTTCCGGGGCGACACCTTCGGGGTGTGGAAGCAGGGACCCATGGAGTTTGACGAACTGTTCGCCGAGTGGGATATCTGCGGGCTGACCCAGGCGGCCCTGCTGCCGCTGGATGTGACCACAACGGCCGGCGGCTGGGTGGTGGACAACGACCAGGTGGAGGCCTTGTGCAAGCTGCATCCGGACAAGTTTTACGGCTTTGCCAGCGTGGACCCCCACCGGGAGGACGCGCTGGAGGTGTTGGAGCGGGCCTTTTGCCGCCAGGGGCTGCGGGGGCTCAAGCTGAACCCCTCCAAGCAGCGGTTCGACCCGTCGGACGAGCGGATGGAGCCCATCTATGCGCTGTGCGAGCGGGAGAACAAGCCCATCATCTTCCACGCAGGGCTCTCCTGGGAGCCAAACGCCCCGGCCCGCTACGCTCATCCCCTGGCCTTTGAGGAGGTGGCCATCCGCCACCCGGACCTGCGCATCTGCCTGGCCCACTTCGCCTGGCCCTGGGTGCGGGAGATGGTGATGCTGATGATCAAGTATCCCAACGTCTACACCGACACCGCCCTGCTCTATGTGGACTCCCCCGAGGAGCAGATGAAGGAACTGTTCACCAGGGACATGGGCCCCATGTGGTTCGAGCGGTGCTTCCCCAAGCAGGTGATGTTCGGCTCCAACGGGCCGCGCTTCCGCGCCTTCAAGCTCAAGCGGGCGCTGGACAAGGTGCCCATGCGGGAGTTTGCCCGGGAGAATCTCTATTGGAAAAACGCGCTGCGTTTTCTCAGCGGCGAGGAGGTGTGAGCCATGGTCGTGCTGAAAACCATCCGGCATCTGAGCCGGGATGTGGAGGAATACTTCAATATCACACAGCAGGTGCACGACATCGTGCGCCAGAGCGGCGTGAAGAACGGCCTGGTGGCCGTGATCACCGCCCACACCACCACCGGCATCCTGGTGAACGAGGCCCTGCCCTGCGTGGAGGCGGACATCTCCGAGATGCTGGAAAAGACGGTGCCGCTGGAAGCGCCCTACCTCCACGCCCACTTCCTGCCCACCTACGGCGCCACCAGCAACAACTCCCAGGGGCACCTGAAAAGCGTGCTCACCGGCAACCACTGCCTGTTCCCCGTCATCGACGGCGAGATCGTGTGCGGCGGCGCCCAGGACATCTATCTGGCGGAGTTCGACGGGCCCCAGCTGCGCAAGGTGTATGTGGAAGTGATGGGGGAGTGACCGCGGCACCCGCGGACGAAAGGATGGAAACGGTGGGGGAGAAGTGGCTCTTTTTCGACGTGGACGGAACGCTGGTCCCCTTCGGGGAAAACGCCGCCCCGTCCAAGCGCACGCTGGACGCCCTGGCCCGGGCCCGGGCGCGGGGGCACAAGGTGTTCCTGTGCACCGGGCGCACCCGCTGCGACATCGGCCCCGGGCTGCTCTGCTTTGACGTGGACGGCGTGATCTCCGGTGCGGGGGCCCGCATCGAGATGGGGGGCGTGTGCCTGCGGGCAAAGCCGCTGCCCCTGACCCTGCTGCGGCGCACCGCCGCGCAGATCCTGCGGCGGCACGTCTCCTGCATTCTGGAAGGCACCTACGGATTTTATTATGTGGGGGAGGGCGGCGAGCGGATGCCCTGGGATTTCCCGCGCATCCGCCGCGCGGGGGAGATCACCCGCGCCATGAGCGTGGAGAAGTTCACCGCCCACACCGTCAGCGAGGCGGAGTTCGCCCCGCTGGCCGCCTGGCTGGCCCCCTGGTACGACATCTATGCCCGCCCCGACGGCCGTTTTTTTGAGATGGTGCGCAAAGGGCAGGACAAGGCGGCGGCGATCCGATGGCTCTGCCAGCGGTTCGACGTGGACAAGGCGGATGTGTTCGCCTTCGGCGACAGCGCCAACGACCTGCCCATGCTGCGGGCCGCGGGCATGGGGGTGGTCATGGGCTCGGCGCCCCTTTCCGTGCGCCGGGAGGCGGCCCTTGTGACCGGCGCCGTGGAGGAAGAGGGCGTGGCGACCGCCCTGGAGCGCCTGGGCCTGGCCTGAGCGGCGGGACATGCAGAAAAGGAGGAGCGCGGCATGAAAACGATTCTGTGCTTTGGAGATTCCAACACCTACGGCTATGTTCCCGGCACGGGCGAGCGCTATGACCGGCAGGTGCGCTGGCCCTTTCGCATGGGGCAGCTGCTGGGTGAGGAGTATGAAGTGGTGGCGGAGGGCCTTCCGGGCCGCACAACGGTGTTCACCGATTACATCGAGCCCTACCGCGCCGGCATCGAGCAGATCGTGCCGGCGGTGCAAAGCCATTCGCCGGACGCGCTGGTCATTATGCTGGGCGGCAACGACACCAAGGAGCGCTACCATGTGAGCGCCCGGGAGATCGGCTTCGGCATGGAGGAACTGCTGCTGCGCCTGCGCACGGCCTATCCTTTCTCTTCCGTGCCTGGGGTGGTGCTGGTCGCCCCCGCGCCGCTGCGCTGCGGGCCGGGGCCCGAGCTTTCCGCCGCGAGCGTGGAAAAATCCCGGCAGCTGGCCGCCATCTTCCGGGACGTGGCCGACCGCTTCGGCTGCGCCTTCCTGGACGCGGGCGAGTTCGCGGCCCTGGGGGCGGACGGCATCCACTTCACCCCGGAGGATCACGCCGAGATGGCCCGCCGGGCCGCCGCGGCGGTGCGGGCGCTGTTTGAATGACAAAAAAGCCTGTTCCGGCGCTCGCGCCGGAACAGGCTTTTTCTCAAGGCGGGATGCTCAGATGTTGAACACGAAACGGCTGCCCACGATGTACTGGCGGCCGATCACCAGCGGCCTGCCCTCGCCGTCCAGGAAATAGGCGTTCATGTAAAACATCGGGTCGCCGGTGATAATGTCCAGAAAGGACGCCTGCTCGGCGGAGGCGCGCACGATCTCCAGCGTGCAGGAGGTGGTGGATGTGGGCCGCCGGCCATAATGGCGCTCCAGATAATCGAACAGCGAGGCGTTGGTCAGATCCTCATAGGAGGTGAGCAGATCCTTGAAGGGCTCATAGGGGAAAAAGTTGTTCTCCAGCATGATGGGCTCGCCGTCGGCGGTGCGCACCCGCTGCAGATAGATCACATCCGCCCGGGCGGGCAGCCCCAGAAAGCGCACCTCATCCGACCGGGCGGGGCAGCGCAGAATGTTCACCACCTGGGAACCCGGCTCCATGCCGCAGGCGCGGCATGCCTCGGAAAACCCCATCACGTCCTTGTCCTGGGTGATCTTGCGCATCACCTTGGGCTGGCTGACATAGGTGCCCTTGCCCTGCTTTTTCACAAGATACCCCTCGCTGCACAGCTCCTCCACGGCGCGGCGCACCGTAATGCGGCTGACGTGGTACAGCTCCGACAACTCCGACTCGGAGGGGATCTTTTCGTCCGGGGCATATTTGCCCTCCGCCAGCGAGGCCTTGATGTCCTCCATCAACTGCTGGTACAGCGGGATGAGCGAATCCTCGTTCAACTGAAAATCCATGGTTCGGGTTCCTGCCTTTCACCCCGCGCCCCGGGCGGGGAAGTGAGATGTTTGTGTATTTTATTCTAACGTATTTTGCTGAATATTTCAAGGCGCAATTGTTCAGAACGACAAATTACCGCGGAGAACTTGAAAAAATCTGGTGAATTATGTTATAGATATGTTGTAATACATACTATAACGTCATATGATTGGGTATGGAGGGATGATTATGTCATTTTTGAAAGCCATGTTCGGAACGGAAAAGCCCATCATCGGCCTTCTGCACCTGAAGCCGCTGCCGGGGGACCCGTTCTACGCGCCGGGCGGCAGCCTGGACGATGTGGTCGAGTGCGCCCGGGCGGACCTGGAGGCCCTGCAAAACGGCGGGGTGGACGGTGTGCTGGTGACCAACGAATTGAGCCTGCCCTATGAGAAAAAGGTGTCCGGCGTCACGCTGGGGGCCATGGGCCTGGTGATCGGCGCGCTGCGCGGGCAGTTCCGCGTGCCCTTCGGGGTGGAGGCCATCTATGACGGCGACGCCACCATGGAGATCTGCGCCGCCACCGGGGCGGCCTTCACCCGCTGCCTGTTCACCGGCGCCTGGGCGGGCGACCTGGGCCTGGTGGACCGGGACGTGGCCAAAACGCTGCGGCTCAAATCCGCCCTGCGGCTGGACGAGTTGAAGCTGTTCTACTTTGTCACCAGCGAGGGCGAGGTGTACCTGAACGACCGCACCACGGCGGATATCGCCAAAAGCATGATCTTCAACTGCCGGCCGGACGCGCTGGTGGTGGGCGGCGCGGCGGCGGGCGTGGGGCCCGGCGGCGAACTGCTGGAGCAGGTGCGCGCCGCCGCCGGCAAGGTGCCGGTGGTGTGCGGCACCGGCTGCCGCAAGGAGACGGTGGCTCAGATCCTGCAAAACTGCGACGGCGCCTTTGTGGGCACCACCTTCAAGAAGGACGGCGTGTTTGAAAACCGTGTGGACGAAGCGCGGGTGCGGGAGTTTATGGACACGGTGAAAGCGATGCGGGGGGATGCATGATGAAATATTTTATGGGCATTGACGTGGGCACCAACGAGACCAAGGGGGTGCTGATCGACCAGAAGTGCGAGATCGTGGCCTTTGCCAGCTGCGGGCACGATCTGCTGAATCCCCGGCCCGGCTTTTTCGAACACCACGCGGAAAAAACCTGGTGGGGCGATTTCTGCCGGCTGTCCCGCCGGCTGCTGGAGGAGAGCGGCGTGGCTGCCGCCGACGTGGGCTGCGTGGGCCTCTCCGCCCTGGGGTGCGACTGCGTCCCCGTGGACGCCGAGGGCACGGCGCTGTGCAACGCCATCCTTTACGGGGTGGACAGCCGCAGCCACAAGGAGATCGAATGGCTCTACGACTACTACGGCCGGGAGGAGGCCGAGCGGCTGTATGGCCATGAACTGTGTTCCTCCGACATCGCGCCCAAGATCCTGTGGGTGAAGAACAACCTGCCGGAGGTGTACGCCAAAACGGCCAAGTTCCTCACCGGCTCCTCCTACCTCTGCGCCAAGCTGACGGGGGAGTACACCATCGACCGGTACCTGGCCGAGGACTTTATGCCCCTGTACGATTTGAAAAACGACACCGTGGACGAGGAGCACTGCGCCCTCTACTGCCGCCCCGACCAGCTGGCCCGGGTGATGAGCGCCACCGACATCGCCGGCCGGGTCACCGCGAAGGCGGCCGCCCAGACCGGCCTGGCCGAGGGCACGCCGGTGCTGGTGGGCACGGGGGACTCGGGGGCGGAGGCCATCTCCACCGGCGTGTTCCGCCCGGGCGACATCATGGTGCAGATGGGCTCCAGCTGCTACTTCGTCTATCTGACAGATCATCTGCTGAAGGAGCCCAGGCTGTGGCCGGGCACCTTCATCATCCCGGGGGTGTACGCCGTGTGCGCGGGCACCAACACCGCGGGCACCCTCACCAAGTGGATGCGCAACGAGTTTTACCGGGACGCCGTGGCCGCCGAGGCGGCGGGGGGCGAAAACGCCTACACCGCGATGGTGAAGGAGGCGCAGTCCATCCCCGCCGGCAGCGAGGGGCTGGTGTGCCTGCCCTATTTCGCGGGCGAGCGCACCCCGCTGAACGATCCCTTTGCCAAGGGCGTGTTCTTTGGCCTCTCGGTCAATCACACCCGGGCCCATATGGTCAAGGCCGGGCTGGAGGGCATCGCCTACACCATCGCGGCCCATCTGGACCTTTTGGAAAAGGAGCACGGCGAGCCGCTGCGCCGCATCATGGCGGTGGGCGGCGGCACCAAAAACCCCGTGTGGCTGCAGGCGGTGGCGGATGTGACGGGCCGCGAGATCTGCACCGCCAAGGTGACGGTGAGCGCGGCCTTCGGCGATGCCATCATGGCGGCGCTGGCCGGCGGGGCTTATTCCAGCTGGGACGAACTGGCCGGCGTGATCACCCCCGACAAGGTGATCCGTCCGGACATGCAGGCCCACGCGGTCTATGAGAAGCAGCGGGTGGTGTTCAATGAACTGTACACCCGCAACCGGGATCTGATGAAACGCCTGTGACAGGGCGGCAAACCAGGAGGCATAAAAATGGAACAGTGCGGATTGTGCCGCCAGCGCGAGGGCGTGCGGGAGGCGGGCGTATACATCGACGGCGAAAAGAAACAGGTGCCGGTTTGTGCACATTGCATCCATGACGCCATGCGCAAAAACCACTACGGCATCGGCTTCGGCGCGGGGCTGCAGCTGTGCTGGTTCGTGGTGGCGAGCAAAGGCCTGTTCAGCGTGGCGGGCGGTTTCGCCGCCCTGATCGCGCTCTATGGCCTGGCGCGCCTGCTGCTGGTGCTGGCAGGCCACCTGGCGCTTCGCCTGGGCAAGGGCGGGCCGGTGCCCGGGTGGGTCTGGAAGTATGCCATGGCCCAGGCCGTGACCGAGGACGCCCTGCGCGACGCGCTGGCCGAGCGCATCTGCAACGTGAAGGTGCAGACCCCCCGGGAATACGAGCGCACCCATCCGGCAAAATAACGGCGGCCCCGCCAGCTTGCAGAACCTGTAAATCCCCGGTCGCCCGCCGCGCAGAGCCCCGTCTGCGCGGCGGGCGACGCTCTGTATGCCCGGGCCGCGGTAAAAAGGCAAAATGCCTTTTTACAAATCGCCCAAAAATGAACAAAATATTTATAATAAATACAGAAAAACGGCCGATGGGCTTGACGGGACGGGCCGGAGGTCTTATTCTATATATAACGTTATAATACGACTCAAAACGTTGTATTATGGCCCCTGCGGGGGGAAACTTTTTAGGAGGGTATCGTATGCAGAAACAGAAGAAAAAATTTGAACTGCCCCATGTCTATACGATCGCATTCCTGCTGATTATCCTGTTCGCGATTCTGACGTGGATCGTCCCTTCCGGCCAGTTCGAGAGGACCGAGATGGAAACGGCGGCCGGCACCCGTGAGGTGGCCGTGGCAGGTACATACCAGGAAGTGCCCAAGGTGGACGCGGAGGGCAACGATCTGCGGCAGGGCCTGGCTGAGATCCTGATGGCTCCCACCCGCGGCATTCAGGGCGCCAGCGATGTTGTGGCGTTCGTTTTGCTGATCGGCGGCTCCTTTGCCATCCTCACCAAGACCAACGCGATCAACGCGGGCATGAGCCGCGTGATCAAGAAGCTGAAGGGCAAGGACATCCTGCTCATCCCTGTGGTGATGATCCTGTTCAGCATCGGCGGCACCTCCTTTGGCATGTCGGAGGAAGCGCTTCCGTTCTACGCCATCTTCCTGCCCATCATCATGAGCCTGGGCTACGATTCCATGACGGCCTTCATGGTGTGCTTCCTCGGGCCTCAGATGGGCTACATCGGCTCCACCGTGAACCCCTTCAACGTGCTGATCGCCCAGGGCGTTGCGGGCATCCAGGGCAACCCCCAGCTGTGGTTCCGCTTCATCCAGTACGCGGTGTTCACCCTCATCGGCATCGTCTGGGTCATGATGTACGCCCGCAAGGTGAAGAAGAATCCCCAGGGCTCCATCACCTACAAGGACGATTTCGCAAAGCGTGAAGAGTTTGCCGTGGAAGGCATAAATGCGGATATGCCCTTCACCCTGCGGCAGAAGCTGGTGCTCATCGTGTTCGCCGTGGGCATGGGCATCATCGTTTGGGGCCTGGTCACAAGAGGCTGGTACATGGACGAGATCAGCATGGTCTTCCTGGCCATCGGCCTGTTGTCCGGCATCGTGGGCGGCCTCGGCGAGAAGGAGATGGCCGAGGAATTCGTCAAGGGCATGGCGGACTTTGTCTATGCTGCCGTGATCATCGGCATCGCCCGCGGCATCCTGGTGGTGGCCGAAGGCGGCCTGATCATCGACACCATCCTGAACAGCCTGGCCAACTTGCTGGCCGGTGTGCCCACCGCGGTGTTCACCACCATGATGTACTTCGCCCAGGCGTTCCTGAGCATCCTGGTGCCGTCCTCCTCCGGTCTGGCCGCCCTGACCATGCCGGTCATGGCGCCGCTCACCGACCTGATGGGCGTGAACACCGAGGCGTCGGTCACCGCGCTGTGCATCGCCAACCAGACCATGAACACCATCAGCCCCACCGCCGGCATGACGGTCGCCGGCCTTGCCGTGTGCAAGATCAGCTTCCCCCAGTGGTGGAAGACCTGCTGGAAGTTCATGATCGTGGTGGTGGTCGTGGGCGTCGTGTTCACCGCCATCTCCGGTATGCTGCCGGCTTGACGCGTCTTTCATCTGACAGCAAGAACGGCCCCGGGCGCTGCTGCGCCCGGGGCCGCTTTGTGTGTGAATGCCGCGCCGGCCTGAACGGCCAGCGTGGAGAGAACGCTTGGAAGGACGCAGCTTTGCGGGAGGTGCATGGGCGGCGGAACGGCTGAGTTCGGGGCCGTGTCTCAGACCGTTCGCCTGCGGCCGGATCATTAAAAATACCTCCCCGAGAAATGAGCCCTGATGGGATAGTTCCGTGCACAAGGAGAAAATAATGCGTCAAATTGCATAAATTATTTCTCCAAGCAATGTAGAATTAGACAAAAATCAATAAAAGTCTTGACAAGCAGGCTGTTTCACAATAAGCTAAAAGGGAAGGGTGTAAACACGAGTGTATGCGGCGGGACGGCGGCGAGGGATGAATTGATTTTGAACGTCTTCCCGCGTGCAGCTCCTTGGGTTTGCATGAAACAGACCGAATACAAATAGGAGGAAACAGAAATGAAAAAGATGCTTGCTTTGGCCATGGCATTTGTCATGTCGCTGTCCTTGGCGGCCTGCGGCAGCACGCCCGCCAGCACGCCCGCTCCCTCCGAGCCGGCGTCCGCGGCTTCCGCCGAGGGCACGGAAAACAAGGAGCCTGTCAACCTGCGCTTCTACAACTACGCCCTTTCCGAGACCGCGAAGGCGGAATGGTGGGAGGAGACCATCGCCAACTTTGAGGCGGAATACGACTGGATCACCGTTGAGCCGATCTCTGTGGACTACAACAGCATGGTGACTACCCTCACCAACGACCTGGCCTCCGGCCTGACCGCCGACATGATCTACGGCGAGATCACCTGGGTGCCCGCTCTTGCGGACGCCGGGTTCATCGACAAGCCGGAAAATGTGCTCAGCCCCGAATTTTATGCCGGCTACAATCAGGATGTGCTGTCCGCCTTCCAGTACAACGACGGCATCTACGGCGTGCCCCACTACATGACCAACTGGCTGATCTTTGTCAATAAGGACCTGATCGAGGCGGCGGGCCTGAGCATGGACCAGTTCCCCACCACCGAAGCCGACCTGAAGACCTGGATCGAGACGCTGGCGGAGTATTATAAGGGCACCGACGTGTCCACCATCTTCGGCATGACCACTGCGGAAGTGGCCGCCACCGGCATGGCGCTGAACGGGATGTACACCGCCTTCGGCGGCACACTGTTCAACGACGACGGCACCCTGGCCGACTTGAACGAGGCCACCAACAAGACCGCGATGAGCGAGATGCTGGATTTCTGCAAATACCTCATCGGCAACGGCTACACGCAGGAGAACCTGAAGCTGAAAGATTACCGCGCTTCCTTTGGCGCCGGCAATGTGTGTATGTACGTTGACCAGTCCTGGGGCTATGCCCAGATCGGCGAAGTGGACGCCAACGCTGCCAACTTCACCGTGACCGCTCCGCTGCCCACCCAGCTGGGCACCAACGGCAAGGGCCTGTCGCTGGTTTCCGCCCACTCCTTCCTGTTCGGCGCCGGCCTGGAGGACTCCCACAAGGAGGCCATCGACCTGTTCATCCAGTACTGCACCAGCAACGAAGTGATGGAGGGATATCTGAACAACATCGGCCTTGCGTTCCCCGCCCATGAGAATATGGCGGACTGCAAGATCTCTCCCATTCTGGAAGGCGCTGCAAAGGGCGTGAACAACACGGTGTACCAGCCCATGCCCGCCGCTCTGGCCAGCGTCCAGACCGAGATGGCCACCGCCGCCCTGAACTACACCGTCAACGGGATGTCGCTGGACGACACGATCGCCGATTTCATCACGCAGGCAGAGTACTATATGAACCAGTAATTTGCCCGACACGCGTATACGTGGGGGGTGGGTGACGTCACCCACCCCTTTTTTGGAACACAAGGAGTGGAAACTGTATGCAAACCGTGAAAAATGACGTCGTGACGGGAGCGCAAAAGTCTTTTTCGCTGCTTAAGACCCGGCGGCAAAAGGACGCCGCATTCTCTTTGCTGCTGCTGACGCCCGCGATCATCTGCTGCGTCGTCTTTATCCTGTTTCCCATCATCGATTCGGTAAAAATGAGTTTTACCACCTACAAGATCGCGAACCTTACCCAAAACATTCCGGGCGAGTGGAACAATTTCGCGAACTACACCCGCCTGTGATCTTCGGGGAAGCTGCAGGATTCCATTAAAGTGACGCTGCTGTTTGTGGTTGTAACGGTCGCGCTGAGTTTTGTAATCAGTATGGCGCTGGCACTGATGCTCAACAGCAAGATCCGGGGCGCGCGTTTGCTGCGCAGTATCATGATGATCCCGTGGGTGATCCCCACCGTCATTTCCGGTTTGCTGTGGGCCTGGATCTACGCAAACCCCTACGGCCTGCTTCAGTATGTGATCGGCGTTCTTACGGGCGGGCAAGTGACCGGGTTCGGCATCCTGAACAATCAGGAGACCGCGATCTGGGGCGTGATCATCGTTGCGCTGTGGAAGCAGATCCCGCTCATCACCCTGCTTTTGCTGGCGGGGATGCAGAATGTTCCGGAGGATATTCTGGAGGCGGCTAAACTGGACGGCGCCAACTACCTCCAATGCCTGTTCAAAATCATTTTTCCTTTTATGCGCAGCGTGATCGCGGTGACGGTCTCCCTGTCCATCATCGACAACTTCAAGCAGTATCCCCTGTTTGCCACGCTGACCAACGGCGGCCCGGCGTCCGCCACAACAACGCTGGCAGTGCTTTCCTACGATGAGGCGTTTGTCAACTACAACTACGGTTCCGGCGCGGCGGTGACTACCGTATGGCTGCTGCTGATGGTTGTTGTTGTGTTCCTGTTCAACGCCGTCTTCCACAAAAAGGGCGATTGAAGGGGGATGTGAGCAATGAATCCGAAATTGAAACGCACTACACTGCGGTTTGGCGGCAGCGCACTGAAATACCTGGCGATCATCGCGATCTTTTTCTTCCTGCTGTTCCCGGTTTATTGGATGCTCGTCACGTCGTTGAAGACAAACGCGGAATCCTACCGCGCGATCCCGACTTTCTGGCCGGAGGCTGTCAACTTTGACGGCTACGTTTCCCTCATCAAGGATGGCAAGTTCCTGACTTACTACAAGAACAACATCATTGTCTCCGCGATGTCGGCGGTCTTCATCTGCTTTGTGTCGCTCTTTGCGGGATACGCGCTGAGCCGCTTCCACTTCAAGTGGAATATCCTCCTGTTCGCGACCTTCTCCTTCACTCAGATGATGCCCGTGATCAGCCGTCTGATCTCCCTGTATACCATTCTGCGCAAGATCAACCTGACCGACACCCGGATCGGCCTGGTGCTGGCCATCAGCGCGACGCAGATACCCTTTGCGGTGTCACTGATGGCATCCTTCTTTGACGGCATACCACGAGAACTGGAGGAGTCCGCCTCGGTGGATGGCTGCGGGCGGTTCAGAACACTGTTCAGCATCATCATGCCCCTGGTGGTACCGGGACTGCTGGCCGTGGGCGTTTACAGCTTCCTGCAGACCTGGGACGACTATCTCCACGCGATCACTCTGATCCGCTCGGCGGACCTGTGGACGCTGTCTCAGGGCCTGAAACTGACCTATCTGGGCGAAGTCAGCGACTGGCAGCTGATCAACGCGGCCTCTACGCTGGGCGCGATCCCCATGGTCTTTGTGTTCTTCTTCTTCCAGAAATACATGATCAAGGGCCTCGTTTCCGGCGCTGTCAAGGGGTGAGCGCACGACTGGTTTTTGAGTTGGGCGGCGCATAAACGCCGTGCTGCCGGCTGCCGCAGAACAAGATTCTGCGGCAGCCTTTTTATGAGAGGAGAGATCGCCATGAAGCAGAACATCCTGCTGTATTTCACCGATCAGCAGCGAGCGGATACCTGCGGCTGTTACGGGCAGAGCCTTCCGCTGACGCCGCACCTGGACGGGCTGGCCCGGGAGGGGACGATGTTCGAGCACGCCTTCACGGCCCAGCCGGTGTGCGGGCCTTGCCGTGCCCTGTTTCAAAGCGGAAAATGGCCCACCGAAACCGGTTGTTTCCGCAACAAGATCATGCTTCCCACCCGGGTGAAACCATTGGGCGAATACATGGAGGAGGCGGGATATGAGACCGCCTACATCGGCAAATGGCACCTGGCCAGCGAGGGGGAGATCGGCAAGCCGTCGGTGATCGACCATTCCCGCACGGCCGTTCCCAGAGAACTGCGGGGCGGCTACACCGGCTTCTGGCGGGTGTCGGACGTGCTGGAATTCACCAGCCACGGCTACGACGGCTATGTCTTTGACGAGAACGACCGCCGCATCGATTTCAAGGGCTACCGGGCGGATTGCATCACCGACATGGCCCTGGAGTTCTTCGATCAGTACGACGGCAAAAAGCCGTTTTTCATGACGGTCTCTCACATCGAGCCCCATCATCAGAACGACCGCGGGCATTACGAAGGCCCGATCGGGTCCAAAGAGAAATATAAAGACTACCAGCCGTCGAAGGACCTGGAAGCTCTTGGGGGCGACTACCGGGAGGAATACCCGGACTACCTGGGGCAGGTGGCTTCGCTGGACGAAAATCTGGGCAGGATGATCGCGCGGCTCAAGAAGGAGGGACTGTATGAGAATACCGTCATCCTCTTTGTTTCCGACCACGGCAGCCACTTCAAGACCCGCAACCGGGACAAGCATCTGAACGGTGCGGACGACTACAAGCGCTCCATGCACGACGCCTGCCTGCGCGTCCCCTTTGTGATCGCCGGCGGGCCGTTCAGGGGCAAAGGCTGCTTCAAAGACATCGTCAGCACCGCCAGCCTGCCCAAGACCATACTGGGTCTGGCGGGCGTGCGGGTGGGCGACGCTATGATCGGCGAAGACCTGGCGGACGTGGTGCAGGGTAAGTGCCCCCACCGGCGCAACGAGGCCTTCGCGCAGATCTCGGAGAGCCGTGTGGGCCGGGCGATCCGCACGCCGGACTATGCCTATTCCGTCTACGCGCCGGGGCTGAACGGCTGCGAAGCGGCGGACTCGCCGGTCTATGCGGACGATTTTTTGTACGATCTGAAACAGGATCCCTACGAGCTGAACAACCTGATCGACGATCCGGCCTATGCCGAGGTGAAACAGCAGCTGCGCCTGAAGCTTTTAACGTGGATCCGGGAGGCGGAAGGGAAGAGCCCCGTCATTACGGACGATTGAATGGCCGCCCGGTGCGCGACGACGCACAAGGACCGCCGCCCCGGCCGGGGCGGCGGTCCTTGTGTTCTGAAAATTTGCGGCGCCGGTCTGCAAAGAGCTCTTCCGGTCGGGTCGATGGTGCCCGGCCCCCGGAACACGGGCGCGGAAGCGCTCATCCTTTGATGCCGGCGGAGGCCACGCCCTTCACAATGTATTTTTGGAAGATGATGAAAACGATGATGATGGGAAAGGCAAGCAGGGCGCCCGCGGCCATTGTAAGGCCCATGCCGGTGAGATACTGGGAACGGAATACCGGCAGACCAACGGGGATCGTCACAAGATCCGGCTCGGTGATGGAGATGAACGGCCACAAAAAGTCGTTCCAGCTTTGCATGAAGATCAGAATGGCCAGGGAGGACAGCGCCGATTTGGAAAGAGGAGCCGCGATGCCGAAGCATATCCGCAGCCAGCCGCACCCGTCGATCTTCGCCGCCTCGAAGAGGGCGGAGGGCAGACCGTCGAAGAAGTTTTTCAGAATGATGACGGCAAAGGGGGTGGCAATGGCGGGAACGATCAGCGAGAAGCGGGTGTTCAGCAGCCCGATGCTCTGAAACTGGGTGTAAAGCGGAATGAGCGTCGCCTCACGGGGGATCATCATGCCGATCATCACCAGAAGAAAGACAGCGGTTTTTCCGGCAAAGCGGATCTGTGAGAAGGCAAAGGCCGCGAGCGTGCAGATCAAAAGCACACAGACGGTGGTGATCGTGGCAATGATCGTGCTGTTCAAGATCCAGCGGAAAACGTCCGCCTGCGGATGATGCAGCACCGCTTCGATGTTCTCCATCGTGAACGGGGGCACAAACCAATTGCGGATCTTTGTCGTGTCGACGCTTTCCGGCTTGAAAGTCACCACCGCCATCCACACGATCGGGATAAGCCACAGCAGGCACAGACCATACGCTGCCGCGTTGACAAACAATTTGGGGAGGAACCCCGTCTTTTTTTGCATCCTGTTACGCCTCCTGCCGATTCATGATCTTGAGCTGGACGATGGATACGGATAGAATGACGAGCAAAAGTACAAAGGACGCGGCGGAGGCCTGACCGATTTGGAAGGTCGTGAAACCGGTCTCGTACACATACTGCAACAGCGTGCGGCTCGCGCCCGCCGGGCCGCCGCTCGTGATCAGGAAGACCTGGCCGAAGATCTTGAAGGATGCGATCGCCTGCAAAAACAGCACCAGCAGGTGAGTGCGCTTGAGGCAAGGGATGGTGATCCGCATGATCCGCTGCAGACCGGTGGCGCCGTCGATGGCCGCCGCTTCGTACTGCTCGGCGGGGATCTCCTGAAGACCCGCCAGATAAATCAGCATATAGTATCCGGTGTTCCACCAGAAAGTCACCATCACGATGGAGGGCCAGACCAGGGCCTCGCTGGTCAGCCAGAAAATCTCCTGCTTGATCCCGATCGCGTGCAGGCCCGCGTTCAGGAGGCCGGTGTAGGGCTGGAGAAGGTTCAGCCAGATCACAGCCGTAATGGAGACGGCCAGGATGTTCGGCAGGAAAAAGGTGGAACGCACAAAGGTGCGGCCCAGCAGCAGCTTGCTGTCCACGATGAGGGCCAGGACCAGCGCGCCCAACATGAAGATCGGCGTCGAGATCAGCACATACAGAAGGGTGTTGGTGAGCGCTTTCCAGAAAACGGGATCGCGAAACAGGCGGAGGTAGTTGTCAAATCCAATGAAAACCTTTGCGCCGGTGATGTTCCACTTGAAAAAACTGATGATGAACCCCTGGATCATCGGGTAAAGACTGAATACCGCATAGACCGCGAGAAACGGAAGGAGAAAGGCATAGCCGGCGAAGGTGTCCCGCGGCGCGGAGCGGCGCGTTCGGGTGGGGGAGGTGTGAAGCATGATATCGCCCTCTTTCAAAAAGCGGGAGCAACATACGATGAGATGTTGCTCCCGCCCAAGATTGTTTAGTTGCAGATCAGAGATTCGGCAGAAGCTGGTTCAGATTATCGCGAACCTGTGCGACGGCTTCCTCGGGAGTGATGGTGCCGAGCATCCCTTTCTGGATCGGATCGGTGACTTCGGCGATCTGGTGCAGATTGGCGTTGGGGATGGTGTAGATCGGGACCGCCACGTCCAGCGTGGATTCATAGTACTTGGGCCAGGGCATATTGGCAAATTCCTCGGTCTGCGTAGAGGGCACATAGGCGGGCAGATGACCGGCCTCGGCCCATTTGTAGTTGTTGTCGCCCCACCATTTGATGAATTCCAGGATGGCTTTGGTCTTGGCGTCGCTCATGTCGTTTTTCTGGGGGATGATAAAAGCGTGGTTCGTGGTCACAAGAGCGTTCTTGACCCCCAGCTGAGGGAAGGTGGTCACGCCAAAATCGTCGCCCAGCGCGTCCGCGGCGGCAGAGACGTTCCAGGAGCCGTCGATGTAGAACGGGACCTGGCCGGCTTTGAACATATCCAGATCGGCCGGGGGAGTCAGGTTCTCCAGAACATAGTCCGCGTAGATCTTCTGATACTTGGTCAGCGCTTCAACGGCCAGCGCCTCGTCAAAGTTGACGGTGCGGGTCTCAAGGTCTACAAAATCGTGTCCGCCAAGCTGCTCGTACATGGTCAGCCAGCCGAGCACCAGCTGAGGAGGACGCATGGTCAGCGCCAGGGGATCGGCGATCCCGGTCTTGTCGGCGGCGGTCTGGAGCATGGACATGAAGTTGTCATAGCCGGGCTCCAGCTTCAGGGAACCGTCCTCGTTCAGAAGGCCGGTGTCCGCCAGCAAGCGCTTGTTGTACATCAGGACCCGGATCAGATTGTCGCAGGGAACAGCGTAGTACTCTCCATCCACCTCGGCGGCCTGCATCGCTGCGGGGGTGTAGCCGCCAAAATCAATGTCCACGCCAAGGCGCTCGGCCTCGCTGCTGATGGGCACCAGCATACCGTCCGCCTGCAGTCCCGTGACGAAACCGCCGATGTAGGAAATGGCGAAATCGGGGCCCTCTCCGCTCATCATGCCGGTTTTCAGCTTGGTCGCGAACTGGGTGAAATCCTGCTGCTGGAAGTCGATGTGGACATTCGGATGGGTGCTGTTGTATTCCTCAAAGATCTTGCTGGCAACGGTCACGTCGCCGCCTTCCCTGTGGGCAATAGGCGGTTTCTGCTCTCAAAGAAGGCTTTTTTACGCCGCTGCGCGCGGGTGCGAATTCTGCAAATAGAGCACAAATTCTGCATAGGGGGAATGGAACGTGGCGGATACGTCCAAGCGCACAAGGTATTTCCTTCGCTATCTGGCGGCGTTTTGTGTGCCGGTGCTGTGCATCACAACGCTGCTTCTCTTTTTCGATTACCGCAATCAGATCTCGGCAACGCAGTCCAGAGGCATCGGGCAGCTGCAGCAGATGGCGGCCAACATAGATTATCTTGAGACCAAGATCCATTCCACGACGCTTCATATGTCCGGAAACGATCGCCTCACAAGTCTGGACACCACCTCATTTGACCCCGCAACGTACACATCGAACCGCATCTTTGGCCTCCTTCACTCCTACGAAAACAATCTCCCGAGCGGCGTGACGATGCTGTACTATCTCCGCGGGGGACAGTACATCTACTCAAACGAAAAGTTTTTCAGCTACAACGATTTCATCGCGAGCTCCGACTATGAGGCCGCGCTCGGACGGGCCGATCTTTACCTGATGCTGAACAGCGTTCAGGAAAAAACGCTGATCGGGCTTGACTCCTATGATGGGTCGGAAGCGTACTGCACGGCCCTGTACTGTCCCATCCCCGAGATCGACGACGCGCCCGAAGCCACGGTGTGCTTTCTGCTTCGCGACGCCTTTTTTCAGGATGTTGTGGAGCAGTATTTTCCGCGGATGGAGGCCTGCGCGGTGGTGACGGACGGGCACCAGCTCGTTTTCAACGGCGCCGCGTCCCTCTACACAGCGGAACAGGCGGTGGAACTGCTGGAAAAGAACCCCGGCAGCGGTGTGATGCGCCTTGCCGTTTCGGAAAAGCCGTTCATCTTTTTGAGAGAAAGATCCGCAAATTCGGACTACAACTACGGCGTCCTGATCCCGGAAGAGATCTTCTTCCAAAACACGGAGCAGAAATTTGGATTGCTCAGCCTGCTGGTGTGTGTGATGCTTCTTTTCAGCATTGCGGCGGCGATGTTTCTGGCATACTCCCACTACATCAGCGTATACCGTGCCAACGAGAGGATCGACTCGGTATCGGAGGAACTGGGGGCCCGCAATCAGCTGATCCGGGAAATGGTGCTGCGAAGGCTCGTGAAAGGGACCATAGAAAACGACGATGAGGCCGTGCTGGCATACAATCTTCGGTGCGCGGGGCTGGATTTTGCCCACCCCTATTTTGCCGTTTTTGTCTGCGACTGGAAGGATCTGACGCTCAGTGAAGACGCGATCACCAATGCGATCGGAGCGCTCAACCGGCTGCGAAACGATTGCGTGGCGATGTATCCCGCCCAGATCCCGGAGGACGACCGCCTCGCGGTGATCCTGAATTTCAGGCAGGCGGAGCAGGATCAGAACGCGATCGCCGCCGAGATCTGCGCGGCCTTGAAGGAGCAGGGGATCGCCGGCTACGCCGCCGGGATGGGGCTTGTGTACGGATCGCCCTTTCAGATCGACGATTCCTATGTGGAGGCGCTTGTGGCCATCAGCGAGGCCATGCCGCTGCTGCCTTGCGGAGCGCATATCTTCTCCACGGCGGAAAAGCTGGATGAGCAGTCGTACCAGTATCCGTATGCGGAATATGCGCTGATCGAACAGAGCATACGCAATGGAAATTCGGGTGTGGCCGTCGATGCGATCAGGCACGTGGTGGAGCGCATCGACAAGATCGGCGCGTCGCCGCTGATCCGCAAGTGCCTGCACTTTGATCTGATCAATATGATCATCAAGGTCGCGGCTACCAGCCGGCATCCCCTCTCCAACGCGGAGATCGCACAGCTTTCCAGCTGGGAGTCGAAGGACGCGCTGACCCAGCAGCTCGAGGGGATCCTCCGGCGGCTGGCGGAGCAGGCCAAAAGCGAGAACGCCGAGTCTCAGAAGAGCGCAAAATTTGCGTTGATCGACTATGTACAGACGAATTTCCGGGACAACGCGCTGACGCTGGAGACCCTGGCGACCCACTTCAACCTTTCCTATACCTATGTCAGCAAGGTATTTAAGGAGGAGACGGGGCACACCTTTTTATCGTATCTCACCCAACTGCGTTTCCAGTATATCAAAAAACAGCTGGAATCAACGGACACGCCGATCAAAGAGATCGCAGCGGCTGCGGGCTACAACGACCTGACAAACTTCATGCGCAAATTCAAAAACGCGGAGGGGATCACGCCCGGGCAGTATCGCACCGGTCATCAGGCATAAAAAGGGAACTCCCGGAGCCCTGGGGCTCCGGGAGTTCCCTTTTTGGCAATAATGGCGGGTCAAAGTTCCACTACGGGAATGTTCAACAGCTTGGCGATGGCGATCATCTTGTCGGCCACATCCTGCCACACAACACTGTAATGGTGGCTCATACCGCTGTCGGCGATCTCCTGCACCAGCTGCAGCACGGGGGTCTTGATCTTGACGTTCACCATCGAGCCGCGGGTGTTGCGCACCGTGGGGATCGCTTCGCCCCGCAGCAGGAACAGGCGATACTGCCCGTCGATGTTGGTGAAGCGGGCGGCTGTCACAGGCCCGGGCTTCAAAGCGCACCAGAAGGAGGTGCCCTGATTGACCAGCGGGTGATTGCACATGGTGACGCCGTCGGAGGTATCGTGCAGGCTGGGCGCGGCGTTGCCGCAGTGCCAGAATGTGACGGTGTTCTCTTTCTCGTCGATGTTGATGAGATCGGTCACAAACGTGGGCTTGCCGCTGAGCATATTCTGCACAATGGCTGCCAGGCCTGCGTCCACATCGCCCTCGCAGGAGATGCCGATGCCCTCGTCCGCCAGGCGGCCCAGCACCGCGCAGGGGGCGGAGTGAAGGTTGCCCATTTCCGGCCAGCATTTGATGGCGGAATAATCATACCCGCGGGCAGGCGCCAGCTGTTTCAGGGCGAGATAAAGGCGCGCGTGGTTTTCCAGATGCCCGTCGGGCAGGGCGCTGATATCCCATGTACCGCTGATGCGGGCCATCTCCGCCTCCACTTCGCTCCAGGGCAGCTGGGCCATGGTGTCGAACACCACCTTCAGGTCAGTCTCTTCAAAGTTGATGCCGAAGGTGCGGCGGATCACGACCTCGTCAAAGGCGCAGTTGTAAAAGGCGGTGGGGCGATAGCCGAACAGACCGAAGGTGAAGCCCTGCAGGTTTTTGATCACCGCGTACGCAGCGGTCAGGTTGTGCAGTTCGGTGACGACCCGCTCTTCCTCTTTGTCGCCGAAGACAACATGATGGGGCGCGTGCAGCCGGGTGAGGCTGGCGCCGTTCATCGCGGCGCAGCACAGGGCGTTGGCGTACAGCCGGTCCTGCCGCTCCCAGCGCTCTTCCCGGGGCGCCCACAAAATGATGGGGCGACGGCAGGCGTCCGCCAGACCGCAGGCGATATCGTCGCCGGTAAACGCGCCGTACACCAGCAGGATCAGGTCCACCTTGTTCTCAGTGAAATATGCGATGCAGTCGTCCAGATCCTCGTGGGAGCACACAAGACGAGAAAAACGGAAGAGTTTGGTCCCGGGCAGGTCGCTCTCCGCCCAATCGCCGTACTCCCGCAGCCGCTTTTCGGGCAGTTCCCGGGGCCAGCGCCCCGAAACAGTCACGGCAAAGCCAACGTTCAGTGCTTTTTTCATAGGAAATTCCTCCTCGTGGCCAAATTATTGTGTGAAACAGAATATAAACACGAGTGTATGCCTTCTGCAAAAATTATATGATATTTCCATTTTTCTGTCAAGAAGGAACGTTCGCGGCGGCGGGATAGGCCCTGTGCGTCAGGTGGTCTTTCGCTCGATCAGCTTCGTGTCGAAATATTTTGTGGAGGCCTTGCCTCCGGCGATCATCTCGTCAAGCATGGTGATGATCGCACGGGCGATGGCGGGACGGTCGATCTCCATGCTGGTCAGCGCGGGGGTGACATAGCTGCTCATGCGGGAGTTGTCAAAGCCGATCACCGAAATATCTTCCGGCACGCGCCGGCCGCAGGCCTGCACCGCTTGCATCGCCACACAGGCCATGTTGTCGTTTCGGCCCACGATGCCGTCCACTTCCAGGCCGCTGTTGAGCCGCGCGCACACGGCGTCGAACAGCTCGTGCTCACTGGTGCAGCCGGTGACGAAGCGGTCGGCGGTGAAGGGCAGGCCGCTCTCCTCCATCTGCGCGCAAAAGCTGCTGAAACGCAGGTCGTCCATCTTGCTGAAACGGCCATGCCGGCTGATGCGGTCGATGTACAGCAGATGCCGCCGCCCCTTGCTTTCCAGCAGCTTCACGCACTCCCGGATCCCTTTGTGCAGCCCGGTGTAGATCCGCCCTGCCTCGTCGCCGATGTTCGGATACTCCCTGTTCATCAAAAGCACCACCGGCACACCGGAGTCGATGAGCCTCTGTACGTATTTTTCGTCAAATCCCGTTGCGCTGATAACGATCCCATCCACAAGGCGGCTGTTGACCTGCGCCACGAACTCGTCGTCGTTCCGGTCGGCCAGAAGAGAGATGAGATAGCCCTTGTCGTAGGCGAGTTTATCCATCTCCTCCACGATCTTGCCAAAGTGCTCGTTGGAGATGTTGTCTGCGATGAACAGGATGTGATTGCTTTTTTTCCCTTTCAGGGTGCGGGCCACGGCATTGGGGTGATAATGCAGTTCCCGCACAGCTGCCAGCACCCGCTCACGCTTGTCCTGCGCCACATAGCGATTGTTGTTCAGCACATAGGAGACCACGGTTTCGGATACTCCGGCCCGTGCCGCCACATCCTTCCGCGTGGGAGTGTTCCTGGTCTGGCTCACGGCAAAATCGTCCTTTCCTCATAGTATTCCACATAATTATTATACCGTTTTGCGATTCTTCGTCAACATGGACAAACAAAATGCTGAAAAGTCCTTGACGAAGGCGTTGCAAAACGGTATACTCAAGATACACACGAGTGTACAGAACACCGACCGGACACCATAATTTGAAGGAGTGATCACAATGCTGACAAACAATCTGGAGCAATTGAAAAAGGCCAGTCGGGAAGGGTATGCCATTCCGGCGATCAACACCCAGGGCGGCAACTACGACATCATCTGGGCGATCTGCAAGGCAGCCGAGGAGCTGCACTCTCCGGTCATTCTGGCGCATTATGTCTCCACGGGCGCGTTCTCCGGCAACGACTGGTTCGTTAACGTGGCGAAATGGTGCGCGAACAAGGTGTCGGTGCCGGTGTCCATCCATTTGGATCACGGGGATGGCTTTCCCATCTGCATGGAGGCGCTGCGCCTTGGATTCACCTCCGTGATGATCGACGGCTCCACCAAACCCATTGAGGAGAACGCGGCGCTCACGCAGAGCGTGGTGAACGTTGCCAGGTGCTTTGGCGTGCCTGTGGAGGCGGAGATAGGGGAATTGCAGCGGCTGGACAACGGCGTTGTGCAGGAGAACAAGAATGTGGCCGACCCGGAGCAGGTGCGCCGCTTTTTGGAGCTGTGCAGCCCGGACACTCTGGCCATCGGTATCGGCAACGCTCACGGCTACTACAAGGGCAAGCCGGATATCAAGCTGGAAGTGCTGCGCGAGGTGCGCAAATTCACCGACATTCCCCTGGTGCTCCATGGCTGCACCGGCATGGACGAGAGCATCGTGAAGGAGGCCATCGGCCTGGGGGTGGCGAAGATCAACTTTGGCACCGAGATCCGCTACAAGTATGTGCAGCACTACGAAGAAGCCCTGCGGGAACTGGATCATCAGGGCCATTCCTGGAAGCTCTCCCAGTATGCAAGCAATGCCCTGTGCGAAGATGTGAAGAAGATCATCCGACTGTCCGGCTCGGAGGGCAGGGCCTGAGCAAACATACAAGGAGGAAACGGAAATGGCGAATATGCTGGTGGTCCACGGCGGCGCGCCCACGGCGGTGATCAACGCGTCGCTTTACGGCGCGGTGAAAGAAGCGAAAAAACACGCCTGCATCGACAAGATCTATGCCGCCATCGGCGGCAGCGGCGCGGTCATCCGGGAACGGTTCCTGGACATGAAGACCGTGGACGAAGAGCGGCTGGAGCTGCTGCCCTTCACCCCCGCCTCCGCCATCGGCACCAGCCGGGACCACCTGGAGCCCGAGGACTACCGGGCCATCGCCCGGGTCGTCCATAAGCATGGCATCAAATATGTGTTCTTCAACGGCGGCAACGGCAGCATGGATGCCTGCGGCAAGGTGTACAACGCCTGCCGGGAGCTGGGCGTGGAGGTGCAGGTGGTGGGCATCCCCAAGACCATCGACAACGACATCGCCGTCACCGACCACGCCCCCGGCTTCGGCAGCGCCGCGCGGTACATCGCGGCCACCGTCAGCGAGGTGAGCCAGGACGTGCGGGCCCTGCCCATCCACGTGAGCGTGGTGGAGGCCATGGGCCGCAACGCCGGCTGGATCGCCGCCGCCAGCGCCCTGGCCCGGTCCGGCAACGGGGACGGCCCCGACCTCATCTACCTGCCCGAGCGCCCCTTTATCGAGGAGGAGTTTTTGGCGGATGTGAAGGTCCTGGTGGAGAAAAAGGGCGGCGTTGTGGTGGTGGCCAGCGAAGGCCTCACCGGCCCCGACGGCAAGCCCGTTGTGGAGCCCGTCTTTCAGGTGGGCCGCGCTACCTACTACGGCGACGTGAGCGCCCATCTGGCGAATCTGGTCATCAAGAAGCTGGGCGTCAAGGCCCGCAGCGAAAAACCCGGCATCTGCGGGCGTGCCTCCATCGCCTTCCAGTCCTCGGTGGACCGGGAGGAGGCGGTGCTGGCCGGCGCCGAGGCGGTGAAAGCGGCCGTAAACGGAAAAACCGGCGTGATGGTCGGCTTTGAGCGCCTGCCCGGCGCGGAGTACGCCGTGCGGCCCATTCTCATCCCCATCGAGCGGGTCATGCTCACCGAGCGCACCATGCCCGACGAATACATCAACGCGCGGGGAAACGATGTGACGGAGGCCTTTGTGGAGTGGTGCCGGCCGCTCATCGGCGAGCCGCTGCGCCCGTTCGTCACCTTCAAAAACGACCTTTGAGGAGGAAACGCGAATGAAACTGGATTTTGAATACGGCCACGGCCTGATGAGCGCCGAACTGCCGGACACCACCGACGTGTTCATCCCCGGCACCACGGTGGCGGACCCGCCCTGCATCCCGGAGGACAAGCTGGAGGAGGCGTATTTGGAGAGCCTGCACCATCCCATCGGGATGAAGCCGCTGAGCGAACTGGCCTTCCCGGGGGCGAAGGTGGTGTTCATCGTGCCCGACCGGGTGAAGGGCGGCGAGCAGCCCACCAGCCACCGGAAGGTGAGCAT
>DWYI01000042.1 GCA_019118765.1 Candidatus Allofournierella merdavium
ACCGTGACCATTGCCGCCGCCGATGAGACCGGCGCGGCGGTGGACGCCGCCGCCCTGACCTGGTCCTCCGGCGACGAGACCGTTGCCACCGTGGACGAGAGCGGCACGGTGAAGATGGTGGGCACCGGCGAGGTGACCATCACCGCCGAGACCGCCTGGGAGGTGGCCGGCAGCGTCACGCTGACCGGCAAGGCGGCTGCCGGCAGCACTGGCAGCAGCGTGCCCGCAGCCACCGCCGGCAGCGCCGGCAGCACGGCGGCGGCCCCCGCCGGCGCCCAGCCTGCGCAGCCCTCGCAGCCGGTGCAGCAAGAGCCCGCGCCCCAGCCGGAGCCCGCGCCCCAGCCCCAGCCGGAGCCGCAGCCCCAACCGGAGCCGCAGCCAGAGAACCCGTCTGGCGGCCATGTGCATGACAGCCCCACCGTGGATCTTGACCCGGATGCGGGATTTGACGCCGGAGATTTGACTTGAATATATCTGGGTGCGACCGACGGTCGTACCTGAAAAACCGCATAACCAAGCCAAAAACGAGGTACGACCGTCGGTCGTATCTCGTTTTTTTATACCCTTTTCCAGCCCGCTTTCGGCGGGCTTTTTTATGTCCAAAAACAAAAAGGAGGAACAAAAGCATGAAGCGAGCAAAGCGGCTGCTGGCAGGGCTGCTGGCGGCGCTGCTGCTGGCCACGACCCTGGCCCCCACGGCCCTGGCGGCCGGCGGCGGGACGACCACCGGCGTGACGACCGAGACGCCGGAGACCACGGAGGAGCCGACGGGGCCTGCGAGACAGCTGCTTTTTTGATAAAAAGCCTTTCTATCGTACAGACAGTATGATATGATGGAAGTGCGAACCAAGGAGGAGAGAGTTATGAAAAAGAAAACGCTGATTTTTCTTTGTGTGGCGGCAGCCGTGGCGGTGGCGGCGGCGGTGGCGCTGGTATCGTGCGGGGGCAAGGACGCCCCGGAAAGCCAGAGCGGAGCCGGCACTTCGGCCAGCGCCAGCAGCACTGCCAGCACCAGCGGCACCAGCGCCGCAAGCGATGCGAACAGCGGCAGCGCCAGCAGCACGATCGGCACCACCGGCGCAAGCGGCAGCGCTGGCAGCGAGGCGGCAAAGGCGACCCCCGCCCCGGCAAAGGCCACGCCCGCCCCGGCAAAGGCTACCCCGGCACCCACGCCGGCACCCACCCCGGCTCCCACCCCGGCTCCCACGCCGGCACCGACCCCGGCACCTACGCCGGAGCCTGCGCCCCCTGCACCCCCTGCGCCAGAGCCGCAGCCCCAACCGGGCGTTGGCCCCGATGGCAACCCAATCGGAGACAGCCCCACCGTGGAGTTTAATCCGGAGGATTATGGAAACAATGGTGGCCATGGGGATGTTACATTGGATTGACCGCAGAAGGTTAGTAGGTACGACCGACGGTCGTACCTGAAAAACCGCATAACCAAGCCAAAAACGAGGTGCGACCGACGGTCGTACCTCGTTTTTTATACCCTTTTCCAGCCCGCTTTCAGCGGGCTTTTTATGTCCAAAAACAAAAAGGAGGAACAAAAGCATGAAGCAAGCAAAGCGGCTGCTGGCAGGGCTGCTGGCGGCGCTGCTGCTGGCCACGACCCTGGCCCCCACGGCCCTGGCGGCCGGCGGCGGGACGACCACCAGCGTGACGACCGAGACGCCGGCGGCCACTGAGGAGCCGGAACCCACCGAGGAGCCGGCACCCACCGAGGAGCCGGAACCTACCCAGGAGCCGAACGCCAGCCCGGAGCCGGAGGCCAGCGCCAGCCCTGCGCCCACCGAAACCCCGGAGGCCAGCGCCGCGCCGGAGGCGAGCGCCAGCCCGGAGCCGGAGGAAACGCCGGCACCCACCGAAACACCGGAACCCACCGAGACGCCGGTGCCCACGGAGGAGCCGGAACCCACCGGGACGCCAACGCCCACCGAGGAGCCGGCAAGCGTCGAGATCGTGGAGATGACCGGCGTGGTGGAAGCCGGGGTTGGCGACACCGTGACCTTTTCGGTCCAGACCAGCAGCGAGGAGGGTGTGAGTTATCAGTGGCAGCGCCTCTACGCCCCGCCGGCGGAGGAGCCGGAGGCCCTGTATCCTTACGGTGAGGGGGAGAGCACCGACTACTATTTCCCCATCGAAGGAATGACAGAAGCCGAGGTCCTGGCTCAAAACCCGGATGCGGTCTGGCCCGGCATTGAAATCTACTACGACATGCTTGCCAAGACCCCGGCGACCATGAGCCGAAGCGGCGCTCAGCCGGAAATCCATATTGAAAATGGAACCCATAACTATGTGTTGGAGCCGGAAGGGGAAGAAACCGCGCCGGATGTGGGCGTTTGGGAACCCATTGCCGGCGAGACCGCCAACACCTATGTTCACGAGGTCACGGAAGAAGATGAATATGCCAGTTACCGCTGCGTGGTGACGGCGGAACAGCCGGAGGCTGTGCCCACGGAGGAACCCGCTGCCGCTGTTGCGCCGGAACAGAAGGAAGAAGCACCGGCGGCACAAGAGGCAATGCCCACCGAGCAGGAGCCGGAGACGGTCGAACTGATTTCGGACAGCATGTATGTCAAACTCCCCGCCGAGGAACAGGCGGCCCCGCCCATGGCTCTTGCGGCCACGGCCCCCGCCGCCGCGCCCGCCGTGGCGCTGAGCGAGGACGGCCAGTGGCTCACCGGCCTCACCAGCGAGATGGAGTATATCACCGCCGAGACCTATGCCGCCCAGGGCGGCGAGGCGGCAAACAGCGCCTGGTGGACGAAGCTCAGCGGCGGTGCGCGGGCGGATGGCAGTAAATATGTTGTAACCACACTGACAGACGGGAAGATGGAGGTCTTGTCCGCCTGGTATGGGCGCACCGTGTATGTGCGGTATCAGGGCCAGAGCGGGCAGGGCACGGCCATTGAGATCCCCGCCTACACCGACCCCAGCTACCAGAGCGGCCAATCTTTTCTGTACAAGAACGCAATCAAAGTCTTTAACGCATGGATTGCAGATACCGGGGGTAGCTTTTACACTGCATATCTAAACACGATGATTCCTGATGGAAACACCCCGAACGGTGGTCACATCACAATCGACCGTGCGAACATCGACAGTTTTAACCGACAACCCCGCAGCTACCTGACCAACGCCGAGGGCGACTACATCTACGATGCCGTTATCATCGGCGCGGCCACCAGCGACGAGCCGGATCTGTCCGGCGCGGCGGCCTGGGTGCTGGCGGACTACATCGACCAGGGCTACGGCTTTATGATCGGTCACGACATGATCTACGGCTACGGCGGCGTGGCTGCCGACCCGGACTATGTGCCCGACCCGAACAGCACCGTCACCCCCTACTACAAGCTCAACACTCTGGAAAACGGCCATTACAACATGGCCTGGCTGATGGGCCGCAACGAGCATTACAGTGTGGCCGACCCTTACAGCGCCGCCAGCATGATTTTGTGCGGCGGCGACTACCGGGACAAATCCACGCTGTATGGCGATAACAGCGGCGTGAGCCTGCTGGAGATACGCAAGAGCGGCATGGGCGACCCACTGACCAGCTTCGCGGCGCGGACGCCTACCAATTACCCCTATGCACAGCGTTACGATGGCGTGCCTTTTGGAGTGGGAAATCAGTTTTATGGCACGCCTACCCACACGAACCAGCAGATCGCCTACGGCACCATCTGGATCGACTACGCCAGCAACGGCCTCACCGGCATGGGCGCGGGCCGGCTGATCGTGGATACCAAGGCGGACGGCCTGGTGGGCACCAATAACTTCTACCTGACCACCAACGGCAACCTGGCCATGAACCAGATCGGTCACACCAAAGGCAACAAGGACGTTGCGCGAATCGATGAGTGCTACATCCTGGCAAACACCCTTTTCTACATCAGCCAACGCCAGCAGTGCCAGGTGTGCCAGAGCCAGCAGGGCGGCAATGAACAGGTGCAGCTGGTGCGCAAAGTGCGCAGCGCCGAGGAGCTGGCCAACCTGGCGAACCCCGACCTGTGGTTCACCTGGCCGCTGGACGGCTGCTATATGCTGACGGAGGACATCACGCTGCCGGCGGACTGGCAGCCCATCGAGGGCTTTGACGGCCACTTTGACGCCGACGGCCACAGCATCCGTTTTGCCGCCGAACTGCCGGAGGAAAACCGGCGGGTGTTTGCCGCCGCCGGCGACGGCTGGGCACTGGGCGAGGACAAGACCCAGGGCATCAACGCGGTGTATGCCGGCGGGGCCAAGACCACCGGCGTGGCCCGTGTGGTGGGCTATCTGTCGGCGCTGCTGGGCACTGCCGACAGCTGGCAGGGCTACCGGGTGGAGATCGACGGCACCGATGGAGTGACTTACAGCTGCACCACCAACCGTGACGGCAAATACGTTATCAGCAACCTGCCTGTTACCGGCGTGATGGAGGCTCATGTGTACGACGCGGCGGGCCGCGAGCGCACCGACCTGGGCACCCTGGCCGTCACCATCCCGGACGGCACCGGCCTGGTGACGCCGGAGGGCCGCAGCCAGGACTTTTGGCTGAGCGCGGAGACCACGGCCATCTATCCGCTGGAGTACACCGCGCTGCCGCCGCAGCCGATCACTCGTTGGGTGGGCCAGAGCGGCGATTTTACCGCCACCATCTTGACCGGCGAGGCTTACCCGGAAGATAAAATCGTCTGGCAGTACAACGACGGCCGCGGCTGGAAAGACCTGCAGGGCAGCGGCATCGAATACAGCGTGGAGTATCTGGGCCAGGTGGACACCGGCGATGCAACGACCACCGGCACCAAGACCCGCCTCACGCTGGAAAACCTGCCCCTGTCGCTGGACGGCGTAGAGGTGCGCATCCGCTACGAGGGCAACCGGGCAAATGAAGTGACGTCCGGCAGCGCGGCGGCCACCGTGCGCAGGCCGGAACTGTCGCTGACCATGACCGGCGGCCAGACGGTCTACATCTCGCCCCGCTCGACAGGCGGCGCGGCGATCGACTACACGGTGCCGGCAAGCCAGTGGCCGTCGCTCTTTGGCAAGGGGTATCCAGCCGAGTATCAAGAGAAAAACAACGGCAACAACCAGGCAGCCTACACCAGCACCATCCTGTATCTGCCGCAGCTGGACGAGCGCAGCATCCCCACCCTCACCTGGTATTACAGGCCGGGCAATGCGACCGCTGTCGAGCAAGCCTTTGCGACCAGCAAACACAGCGGCAGCGCATGGAACACGACCCTCAACTACAACGATCTGCGGCAGCAGTATCCGCAGCTGACGTTCCGTGTGACCAACAGCGAGCCGGTGCCCTGCACCCGGGATGGCACCCCTGACCCGAACGGCGAGTGGCGTAAGATCACCAGCACACTGCTGGTGGATGGCGCGGCTGCCGCCATGGATGTGGGCAACACCCACTTTTTCTTCCGTTGCGTGGCACAAAACAGTTATGGCAGCGGCAAATCGCTCTACACCGGCAAGGCCAACAGCCCGGATGCCGACCTCTCGGTGAGTTACACGCTGGACATTCTGCCCAACACCGGCAAAGCGGTGTATGGCAGCGGCCGGGCGACCTGGACGTTCCCGGAGCTGGAGGTCATCGCACCCAACGGCCTGCGCACGGCAGTGCTGACCTTCGCTGTTCCGGGGCATCACACGGCAAACGACATCGCGGTGCGGGCCGGCAACCCCTACGGCATCGAAGTGGCCTACGACGCAAACGACTATGTGATCTTCCGCTCGGCGTCCGGCAACCTGCTCCCGCAGGAAAGCTGGCAGGCGTTTTTCCGGCAGTACATCTCTTTCACGACCCATGATCCCAAAGACGCAGCCCCGGACGACGTGAGCTGGTACATC
Organism: Candidatus Allofournierella merdavium; assembly: GCA_019118765.1. Classification (GTDB taxonomy): domain Bacteria; phylum Bacillota; class Clostridia; order Oscillospirales; family Ruminococcaceae; genus Allofournierella_A; species Allofournierella_A merdavium. Next base: position 5,842 of record DWYI01000042.1, read on the forward strand.
GCGGAGGACGATCAGGCGGATCAGTTTTGTCTGAAGCTGTTCGACGGCACCACCAACGGCTGGGTCGGGGCTGGCGAAAAGTACGGTCCGAAAGATAACTGGGGGGAGGGTGGATCACCAAGCACATGGGGCGGTGGCGCAAACAGCTACAACGACACAGTATCGTACAAAGGAATGGCGGCGTCCGCAGATAAAATCACGGCGACCATCACATCCTCGTCGGACTACAAAGCCCCCCAATGGAACGGGCGCACATACTATCATGTGCGGGGCTGGACGGTCACGCTGGCCAAGAGTTTTGACGCCACACAATACACCAAGCTTTATCTGAACGCGGCGGTGAACAGCCCGGCATCGAATGGGATAACGAACTCCATTGTCCTCTCCACAAGTACGGGAACAGTGAATATCTCGCCCCCGCAGGACGCCACCACGCCAACCACAACGGGTGGCCTGCAGGTGTATGACATTTCGACGGTGACTGGCCAGGCTACACTCAGCCTGACGTCAAGCGCACCTACAAGCTATGCGCTGGCCAATCCGGGAGGAGAAGAGGTCCATGTCGAGTTGATCGGCGCAACAGAGACAGCGCAGCCGGTGGTATATGAGGCATACCTGGTGGGAAATGACTTCCAGCGCACAAATAAATCTGCGATCCGATACAGCGAGGTTTACTCAGACAATGCAAAAATCGCCGCTGCCGTGACCCTCACGCCGGACCCGGCAAAGGTGTATGACGGCCAGCCCAGCAAGGCGGTGCTGACCGTGACGGCGGGCAGCGAGGTGCAGAAAGCGGAGATCCTTGCCGGCAGCGTCCTGGCCTATTCCAAGGGCGGCAAACCGGTGGGGGAGTGCGTTGACCAGGGCACCTACACCGCCACCGCGTCCTTCAGCGCGGCGGTGCTGGAAAAGTACGATCTGGCCGGTGTGGATGCACAGGGCAATGTGACGGCTACCATCAAAATCAATCCCAGGCCGCTGACCCTGCGCAGCAAGTACCTGGACGACCCGGCCAACCCGGCCAACATCAAAACCTACGACGGCACCACCGAGGCGACCATCAGCAACATCAAAATCAGCAACGTGGTGGCCGGCGACGCTGTGTCGATCGACAAGACCCGCTGCGGGGGCGTCTATGCCACCGCGAACGCCGGCGAGACCCTGAACCCGGACGGCACGGTGCAGGATGACCGCTATGCCAAACTGGCGGAGAATCCCATCACCCGTACAGAAGAAATCCGGCTCATCAATGACCCCGAGGGCAACTACTACATCGCGGCGGAGGAATACAGCGGGGCCATTTACCGGCGGCCCATCAGCGCGTTTGTGGGCAATTTTTCTTCTGTATACGGCGAGGAGCCGGCGCTCGACCCCAAGACGGCGGAAGTCTACTCCGCAGCGGAGGGCGGCGACGGGTCTGACCTGGGCATTTCGGCCCTGGTGGCCGGCGACACTCTGGCCATCGACCCGGCCAAGAGCCGCTTTGTGCTGCCGAAGGTGGACGCCGGCAGCGACGCCGGCGTCTATGAGGTGGGCTATGAGGGGCTGACCGAGACCAACTACCCTGTGCTGAGCAACTACATCCTGTGGTATCAGCCGGGCACCCTGACCATCGGCCCCCGTCCGCTTATCATCAGCGCCGGTGAGTACACCAAGGTGTACGGAGACCCCATGCCGGCCTTTGAACCGGTCTACGATGGCCTGGCCGCCGGCGACACACCTGCAGACCTGCAGGGCGAGCCGGTCTTTGTCTGCGCCGCTGATGCAAAATCGCCGGTGGGCAGCTACGAGGTCACGGTGAGCGGGCTGACAAGCCCGGAGAACGACAATGGTGCCTTTAACTACACTATCTACTATCGGCCCGGAACGCTGGAGATCACCAAGCGGCCTATCATCATCACCCCTGATCCCGGCGACGAGCCGGCCGACGTCGACCCGGTGGCCGGTGTCACTGTGGAAAAGGGGGTGGACAAGGATGTGCTGGCAGTGGGCGACACTGCGACCTACACCATTCTTGTGACCAATACCGGCACCGTGGAACTGACAGACCTGCCCGTTGAAGACAGTCATGACGGAGCGGGAAAGATCAGCGCCGCCGTCGGCCAGGGCTACACCTACGATGGAAACGGGACTTTCACCATCAGCCGCCTGCCCGCGGGCAAGAGCGTGACCATCACCTACACCTACACTGCTCTGGATGCCGACGCCGGCAAGACCCTGACCAACATCGCCGTGGCAAAGGTGCCTGGTACAAACCCGCCCGACCCGACCGACCCGAACAAGGGGACCGACCCGGACAAACCCATCGACCCGGATAAGGAGGTGCCCAGCGAGCCGGTGGAGGTGCCGGTAGACCCGGATAAGGAGCCGGAACCAACACCGCAACAAAATGGCCGCAGCATTAAGTTGACCAAGACCCCGGATGCAGCCTTTGCAAAGCCGGGCGACACCATCACCTATACCGTGGTAGTGGCCAACGATGGCACCGAAGACTTGACCAACGTGGCCGTGCGGGATAAGCCGCAGAATTTTGCGGGCGAGCCGGAGGCCGTGCCGGGCACGGGATATACCGTGGTAAACGGCGTCTGCATTATCGACAGCCTGCCGGTGGGGGGCAGCGTAACGCTGACCTTCAGCTACCTGGTACTGGACGCCGACGCCGGGCGCAACCTGAGAAATGTCGTCATCGGCACGATTCCCGGGACCAATCCGCCTGATCCTGCTGACCCTGACAACGGCATTGACCCGGATAAGCCCATCGACCCGGACAAGGATGTACCCAGCAACGAGGCTGTTGTGCCTGTGGATTCGACTGGCGGCGTCGCCGCTGACCCGCAGCGCAAAGTTTATGGCGACCCCGACCCGGAACTGACCTACACACTGCCGGAAGAGCTGGTAAACGCCGGCGACATCTGGGGCGAACTGGAGCGCGTGCCCGGAGAAGAAGTGGGCAGCTACATCATTTTGCAGGGCACTCTGCAAAGCGAAAACTACGACATAACCTATGTGCCCAATTGCCTGGTGATCGTGCCCGCGCCGCTCACCATTCGGGCGGAGCCGAAGGAGCGGCCTTACGCAGAGACGAATCCTGAACTCACTGTGGTTTATTCGGGGTTCAAGTTTGACGATGGGCCGGAGGATCTGATCGGGGAGTTGAGCATCAGCTGCCCGGCCACACCGGAGAGCGATGCAGGGAAATACCGCATTACTCCCTGGGGGCTGACAAGCCCCAACTACAAAATCACCTATGTGTCCGACTATCTCACAATCACGCCGGAGCCTCTGACCATTACAGCTGAAAGCAAGGAGCGTCCCTATGGTGAGGAGAATCCTGACTTCACAGCAACCTTTGCCGGGTTCAAGCTTGACGATGGGCCTGAAGACCTGGCAGGGGACCTGAATTTCACCTGTCCGGCAGACGCGGAAAGCGAGCCCGGGCGATATCCCATCACTCCCTGGGGGCTGACAAGCCCCAACTATGAGATTACCTGGGTGCCTGCCCTGTTGACGATCCAAAATCGCCTGATCGGCGTGATCGAGGTGGACAGGCCGTCCAATGACGCCAGCTTTGGCGTCGGCGGGGTCAGCAAAGAGTATCCCCAAACCGGCGACAACATGCTGACTAAAACATGGAGCACAGATGATGCAGATGCCGCCCCTCTTCTTGTACTGGAGGACGGGCAGCTCTATCTGCGCAAGACCAAAAAGGAGGTGGATCAAAGCGCGGAAACGACAACAGAAAAAAGGAGGTATGATAACCTGACAGAGCAGACGGTGCCTGAGAGCATCACGGTGTCCAGAGATGGGAACAAATTTGAGATGCACCTTGTATCGGTGGATTATTCACCGGCCCCGGGCACGCTCACTGCTGAAGGAACCCTGGACCATGGCTATCTGCTTAGCGCACCGACGGCCCCTGAAGAAAAGGACATCACTTATACCGACCCCGACACCGGCCTCACGCAGACTTTGCGGGGGCAATTGGTGGACACAGAACAGACGGAGCCGTTTGCCTGGCGGCAAGTGGAGTTCCCGATCCGCTACTACGGCGACGAGAGCTATGAAATCTTCCAGTTGGACGATGCCTACATCGCATACGACACTGCAGCGCCCCGGTGGCAGGATCTGGATACCTTGGTGCTGGAGCACCTGGACCTGCCGGCCGATAATTACCGGCTCACTGGTTCCGAGTGGACAAGCGGATGGGTGCTGGACGAGGATGGCCGCGCTGTGCGGTATGGAGTGCTGTACGGTGAGATGTACGCTGCCCGGTGGGAGAGCACCTATCGGGCACAGACGGAGATCCCGCTGTTTGCCGCGACAGCAATTTATGCCATGACCGAGGCGGGTGCGCTGATCGTTGCGGACTATGCTCCGCTTCCCATGATCGTGGTGCTGGCGGCAGCGTCGGTAGGCGTGCTGCTGGTGGCCCTCGGTGTGATTGTATTTCTTCTTTTGTTGAGGCGAAAAAGAAAGGAGGACGAGGAAGATGCCCAACATAACCCAGTCAATTAAGGACAATATCTCCATTACGGAGTATGCTGAAAGACTTGGGTATCATGTCAGACAGGTCAGTGCGGGTCGCTGGACGCTGGACGAGCACGACAGTATAAATATCAACCTGGATCCCAAGTATCCTGGCCGGCAAAGGTTCCTCTGGAACAGCCAGGGCGCAAAGGGAAGTGTGATTGATTTTGCGATGGCCTTGAAAGGTGTAACACAAGCCGGAGCAATCGCAGAGCTTCGGCAGATGCTGGGCAGCCGCCCGGGTGAGTATTGGAAGGAGGTGAGGGAAAAACGCCAGGCGGATTACCAGCCTCGGGCTGCTCCCGGGAAGATGGAGCTGCCGGAGCGGGCAAAGGGAAATCAGGCGAGGGTCTTTGCGTACCTGAACAAAACAAGAGGCATATCCTCTGCGATCATCTCCCAGCAGCTCCGCAGCAAAACGCTGTACCAGGATGAACGTGGAAATGCAGTGTTTGTTGGCTATGACTATGACCGGGAAGCTAAATATTGTACTTATCGCGGCACACTGTCAGACGTGAGCTTTCGTGGCGAAGCACGAGGCAGTCAAAAAGCAATTGGATTTTCCATGGGCCTTGTGGGTGAAGAACCCACAAGGCTCATGGTTTTTGAAGCGCCGATCGATGCCATGAGTGCCGCGACGATGCTGGAGCTTTGCGGTCGGAACTACAAAGACTACGCTTACCTTGCCCTGGGCGGCACAGCGACAAACGCCCTGGAATATCACCTGCAACATCACCCGCAGTTGCAGGTGATTTTTTTATGCCAGGACAGCGATACCGCAGGGCTTTTGAGCCGGCAAAGGTGCAGAGAAATGCTTGCGCAGCATGGCTTTTCCGGCCGCGTAATCGACAAGCTGCCCACCGGCAAGGACTTCAATGAAGATTTGTTAGCCATGCGCAAGGCGCGTCAGCAAGAGATCGAACAACCACAAGGACTGCGGCATGAGCCGCAAATTCAAATCTAAGAAAAGAGGTTTTACTTATGACTAATGCGGAAGAATTTTTTGGAGCGATTAAGAGTCCGGTTACGACTTGGCTCAATTCCGGCCTGGACATTTTTATCATCCCTGTGGCCATTTTGATTCTGGGGATCATCGCCATCGTAAAGATCGCACAGGCTGCGATCGACCATCGCCGTGGTCAGGGCGACGATCTGATGGCTCGGCTGACCCCCGCCATCATCTGTATCATTATCATCGCGGTCCTACTCACTAAAAATGCGTGGTGGGGCTTTCTGGTGGGGGCGGGCGCATGAGCGCATTGATGGGTCTGGCCATTGACACACTGTTCAAGAATTTAGAAGCGGCCTACCAAACCGCATTACTGAATGCAACAATGGGAATAATTTCTTGGTTGGAGAAGCTGAGCGTAACTTTTTTTGATAGTGCTTTTGTATCACAGACTCTCACATTCACAAAAGGCATTGCCTGGCTCATATTGGGCGCAGCTTTTATCATCACACTTTTGGATATAGGCGAAGAGTTGGGAGGATACAGACCAGGATCAGGCGGCATAGAGGTTACGACGATTTTTACGAATTTCATCAAAGCCATTGCTTTTGTGCTGATGGCCCCGGATCTGGCGGTGATTGCTATGCGCCTGGCTGCCACCGCTACGGGTCAAATGGTAATCGACTACGATACCTTTCGTTCAGAAGCCTCAGGTTACCTGAAGACTGCGTCGCTGCTGTCAATAGTGATACTTATAGCGGCTGTCGCTTTTTTTGTGTATACACTTTTCGCGGTAGGAGGTATTTTCATACAAGCGGCAACGGCCTTTTTGTATGTGCCAGACATTATGCGGGGAAAGGACACCGCAATGGGAGAGTGGATCCGACAGACAGTGGCAATTCTGCTCACCTTCCTTTTCCGGCATCTTCTTTTTGTGATGGGATTTGCAGCAGCTATGAGCGGCGACATCATCACGATGGCGGTGGCCTGGATCACGATGTTCAGCGTGGCGAAGTTCCTGCAAAAATTTGGAGCATCCTCGGGCTTTGGCGGCATGGTATCTCACGCGGCATCAGTCGGAGAAAGCTTTGTTTCCGTTGTTCGTAGTGTAATGTAATCAGAGAGCCGGGTGGCCGGATGGCCGCCCGGCAAATTTTTGGAGGTTGCTCATGGCCAAAAATACAGTTTCCTATATTGCACCGCCCAAACTTCAAAGCCGCTTTCTTTTGGTCGGCCTGACTGTGCCGGAGCTGGCCATAATGCTCGGGCTTTTTTTCATTCAAGTTTTTTGGGGGCAGATCATGTATGCGATTTTCTTCCCTCTGGCTTTTGCAGCGTTTGTGGCGCGGTTCATTGACGATAAAAGCATCAAAGACATTTTGCTGATCGTGCTGCGGTATCATTTCTGGCCGCAGCAATTTACTCAACACGCAATTTTACAAAAAAGGAAAGGAACCAGGAAAAATGAGGAAAGCACTACCCATTTCCGCCCTCATTGATTTCTCCCTGCATGACGGGTATGTGGAGAGTGGCAACAAAAACTTTTACTTCTATCGGTATTTCCCGCCCAACACGGACATCATGTCTGAGCAGGAAATTGCTGAAGAGATTGAAAATCTGGCGGCTCTTTTTGACCTGATGGAATGCCCTTTTGCGCTTTTTGCCACAGACAAGGTTGAGAATCTAAAGCACATCCGCCGCTACTATGCGTCGCTGGATCCCCGCTTTGATGCAATCACATCCGAGGTGATCGCGCAGATCGACGACAGCGATGATCGCGGCACCTCAGTGCTCCGGGCGTTTTACTTCATCGTACCGGCTGCAAAGCAGCAGGATGAGACGATCTATAATATGCTGGTGGGCAAGGGCTACACGGTGCAGGCGGCGGACAGGGAGGAGATCGCCACCTTGCTGCGCAACTATTATGTCCGGGAGTTCATTTCGGCAGACATTATCACTCTTGAACAACTGATCCTGCAAAACCAGAAGGTAGCAAAACAAGCCAAAAAGAACCCGCAGATTTTGACCAAAGAGTTGGAACGGCGGCTTTTGCCGCATCGTATTGATTTCCATGTAAATTGTGCGGTGGTCAACGAGCAGTGCCGCAAGACTGTGATGGTGCGCAATCTGCCCACAGAGATCCCGCCCTGTGCGCTGATGCGGGCTGCCACCATGAGAGGCAGCTCTTTTATGATGCGGCTGACCCCCATGCTGTCCAGTGAGGTGAAGCGCATGGTGGACGCCCAGCTCAACAACAAAAAAGTGGGATTCGGCTCGGGAAAATTTACGGAGCAGATTGAGGCTACCGACGAAAGCCGGACACTGGTGGAGTTTTACAAAGCAATCTCGACCGAGCGCCGGCAGGTGTTTTACACGTCTATCTACATCGAACTTTACGCTGATTCCGAACAGGAGATGAAGCTGCGGCTGGACGATTTGCAGGAGAAACTGCCTACCGGCGTGACCCTCGACCGGCTCCAGCGGGAACAGAAAGACGCATTCCTCTCGGTCAATCCTTTGGGCAGTGATCGTTTCCGGAACGAAGCGAATAATCTGCCCAGCCTGTCTGCAGCTGCACTGTATCCCTTCAGCTACTCCAGCCGGCTGGACGAGCGGGGGATGCTGTTGGGAGCGACCAAAACCGGCGGCCCGTTCTTCCTGGATCTTCGCCAGAGAAACGCATTTCTGACCAATTCCAATTTTTCCATCATTGGAGACAGCGGACAGGGAAAGTCGACACTGATGAAAAAAATCATCGAATACCTCACTGTATTCGGCGTCAGCTGCCTGACGCTCGACCCGGAGAATGAGTATGGGCAGCTTTTTCGAGCCCTGGGGGGGACGGTTTATAAATGTGTGGACAATCGTGCTCTGATCAATCCTTTGGAGGTGCGGTGTCTCTACCGAGACGATGAGGGAGAAGATGAAGAGGATGCCCTGGCAAGCGAAATGAAAAATCAGGCGATGTTTTTCCAGCATATTTCTTGGTTGAAGGACTTTTTTAGAGTGCTGTTTCCCGGTATCAGTGACCTGGACGTGCAGGCACTGATGATTTTGACGCAGGAAATGTATAACGCGCACGGGATCGGTAAAAACACCGACTTCACAAAGCTCAGTGCAGCGAACTACCCGACTTTCTCTGATTTGTACAAGTACATCGATCAGTACGACACGGCGGCCAGCAAAATTTTGGACAAAGACACTGTGGGCCGGCTGCTGCTGCGTCTGAGGGAATGCTACGATGGCCCGCTGAGTCTGTTGTTCAACGGACACACCAATATCCAAAATGCGAATATGATTTGTTTTGAGGCGATGGAGCTGCTGGAGGGCAGCAAGGACCGCACGCAGGCTGTCCTGTTCAACCTGACGACCTGGATATGGACCCAGGTGATGCGTCGGGAGCGGGCGATCGCCCTCAACCTGGACGAACTGTATCTGTTCTTCGAGAACATGATTATGGTGAAATACATCTCTTCTTTTGTTAAGCGAGCCCGGAAATACAATGCAATGATCGGTGTGGCCACCCAGCAGTTGCTTGACTGTCTGCGTCCTGACATCGCAGCCTATACGACGGCGCTGTTCAACAACAGTACCTACAAGTTCCTTTTTCACCCTGGCAAAATCGATATGGCACTGGTACAGGAAAAATTGGCGCTCACGCCTGGCGAGGCGGCAGTCATTGCCCAGCCCCATCAGGGTTACTGTCTGGTGAAAGCCGGCCGAGACAGATACTATGTGCATATCGAAAAAATGCCGTATGAGGATGAAATTTTCGGCACGGGAGGCGGGAAATAATGGCCGCAGCAGTCGCAAAGATCCTTGCGAAGCTGGCGACAACGAAAACAGGGCGAAAGATTATCGCAAGTGTACTACTGTTCTTGCTTGGTGTGGTGCTTGTTATCACCGCAGCAATCGGAGCACTGTTTGCTGCTCTTATCGCTCTTTCGGCGAATACAGATTTATACTACCCTCTGATCAACAGCATCAGGATCACGGAGCCGTATGATCCGGATCGCGTAATCATCCACGAGTATGAGGTGGAGGTCGAAAAGATGAGGCCGGTGCTGGATGAAGATGGGGAGCCGATGCTCGATGAGGATGGTGAGGTGATAATGGAAACCTACATAGAAACGGAGATCCGGCGCGAAGAAATCGAAAGCCCCCATTGGGGCGTTGATTTTGAGGTGCGTGAAGGGAGCTATGTGGTGGCCTGTGCAGGCGGGATCGTCAAGCGCGTCTATCACGATGATGATGAAGGAAATGTAGTGGAGATCGAGCACGTCGACGCAAAGAACATCACCCGCTATCTGCATCTGGAAAGCGTTCTGGTAAGTGCTGGCCAAGATGTGATCCTGGGGCAGCCGCTGGGAAAGGTTGGACTGAGTGGAGAGTGCACACCATACCGTGAGAGCGAGACGAATGTGCATCTGGAAGTTCTGGATGCGGGCGGCGAGCCGATCGACCCTGTCGGAGTGCTGAAGCCTTGGAGACAGTATCTTGACATTCCCACTGAACTGGTGAAAGAGATCGCTGGCGCTGAGTGGCAGGACTGGATGGCGTCTGAAATTGAAGGAGATATTGTCTGGAATGGAGAAGCCTATATGTGGCCGGTCCCAGGCCATACGCGGATCTCATCCCCCTTTGGGTCACGCGAAATGGACGGGGAACAGGAGAATCACTCCGGCATCGATATCCCTGCTCCGGCGGGCACCCCGATCTATGCAGCAGCACCGGGCGTTGTGTCTACCAATGCACATTGGAGTTATGGCATCTGCGTCAAAGTGTCTGTGGATGGCCAAACGACCAATGTTTATGGACACATGCTCGCCCGGGCCGAGGGGATAACGGATGGGGTCCAAGTGGAGGCAGGGCAGCTGATCGGCTTCGTTGGCTCCACAGGCAATTCCACAGGAAATCATCTGCATTTCCAGGTAAATGTGAATGGGCACGCTGTGGATCCAATGCCGTATTTTGGATAGCGAGATGCAACAAAAATACATTTTGAGCCGGCCATACAAAAAGCTGGCATGGTTTTTCTTTTGTACAGGCGTTTTGCAGGCTTTTGGCCATATAAAAAACCAGCAAAAGGCCATATTTTCGAAAAGCCCGCAAATTGGCTCTGCAAGCGGATTTACGGGATTTGCGATAAAAAACAGCCAGCTTTTTGCAGTTTCGAGGGAGCCAAAGCCATATCAAAACCCATATAGTGAACAGGCGGCAAAGCGGCCCGCACTGCGGGTCCGCTGTGATGGATATGGCAATTTTGCCATATCCCTTTATCCTGCAATTTTTCCCACAGAGGAAAATTCGTAAAAAGGAGGCAACAAAATGACACAGAATAAGGCGGTCAAAAAGACCTGGTATGTAGACGCGGATGCCTTCGCCAGCCTGGAGGCGATCGCGCAGGATGAAAGCCGCACGATGACCCAAGTGGTCAACGAGGCGCTGCGGTACTACGCTGATCGCTACTATCTGGAGCACAAGGCCACTATGCTGCCGGCCGAGATCATCGACGCGATGAACAGCGCGGTGAGCCTGCTGGAACGCCGGCTGGACAACCGCGCGAACCAGTTGCTCAGCAGCATGGCTGTGCAGCTGTTTATTGTCAATCGAGTGCTGGCGGACAGCCTGGATATTGCCCCTGCTGCGTTGGAGACATATCGTGCCCAGGCGGCCGAGTTCATCAAAGCCAACAACCGGCTGCTGGAACTTCGAGAGGTGATCTGATGTGCTGCGTGTGTTCTTCAAATCCAAATTTTTTAGGAGCAATGACCACGCATTGCGGCACTTGGAGTACTTAGACAAGCAGGGACCGCTCTTTGACGGGAGGCGCGAAGTGAACGTAGCGGACGCCCAAGGCACTGTGCAGCAATGCCCAGATGCAATCAAGTGGTGGTTCGTTTACAGCTTGACGGGAGAAGACCGGCAGCGGTTGCAAATCGACCGGGACTACTGGCAGCAGCTGATGGAGGCCCAACGCCTGGTGTGGGCGAAAGCCTACAACATCCCGCCCGACCGCCTCCACATCTGCGCCAGTTTTCACGATGTAGCCCATCATCCGCACATCCATGTCGTATTGCATGGAGAGACTCCTTCAGATGGCTATATCGTGCAGCGCAAAGGGCAGGAGCTTGGCGAAGCATTCAAGCGATGCCGTGAGACAGTCAAGGGGGCAATCACGCAGGAGATCTACCGTGGTGACACCGAGGGCATAAAAGCAGACAAAGGCCGCCATCGGCAACAACTCAATGCCCAGTTGGAAAAACTGTTGCCTGAGATTGGGAAAACCAGCCACTGTATCAGTCCCGATATCCGCGAAACCCTGGTCGCCTTGGCGGGCGAACTGGCAGAACTGCCAGGCAAACACCAATATGGATACCTGCCGCCGCAACTCAAGACTCAGGTGGACACAATGCTACGAGAACTGGTAGCCACGGATCCGTCTCTGCGCGAACTGTTTGAATTGTATAGAAAAAATCAAAGTGAACTGGTAAAGCATCAGTATGTGGGCAAAGAGGCGACCCTGGCCAAGAAAATGAAAGAGTGGGAGGAAGCGTTTTTTCATCCGGCCAAGGGCGAGGACACACGCCGGCACAATCTGATCATCCAGGCTGCCGAGACATACAGCGGCGGCATAGGTTCACTTCAGCCTCCCGACCTGCCTGTCGCTGATGAGCGATTGAGGCATGAGCCTATTCCGGAAGCGCCGACACCTGAGAAGGCCGAGGGACAGACTCCATCGCGGGAGGATGCTGAACGCAACAGAAAAAAGAGCGAACTAAAACAGCAGATCTTACACGAATTGGAGCGAGAACTGAGCGGCCCGCTTCACCCGGCGGTAGTCAGTGCATTTCACGGGGCGGCGCCGCAGGAGGGGGGGGTGGCAGCAGCAAGCAGATGAAACACGCGAACAGATCCGGGCGGCGGAAAAGGCCGTGCTGAACGAGTTTCCGGCATTGGCTGAAAAAATGGCCGAGCTGGCCGAGCAGGAAAGAGTGGACAGCAGCGAGTTTTTGGAAAAAGCCGGCTGGTTGCACCGACGAATGCTTCAGTACTCGCGCTGCTTCGATCGAGAGCGAGGCATAATCGACTTTGGCGCAGTTCGGGCCCTGCGTGCGGAGAATGGCGCGCTGGTTGAAGTGATGCAAGCGGTACGCACAGAACTTATACAGCTGCTGGATGCCAAGCCTGGACTGCGCCCACAGCCGAAAGCAAGGCTGAAAGACACGGTGAAAGAACTGGCAGAACTTTGCATGAAAAAAACGGCGGTAGCCGCTGCGATGGAACGATTGAAAACAGAACGGGGAGACGATGCCTGGCCGCGCAAAATCGCTGAATCGGTTGTGCAGGAAGCCCTGCAGGAGTATCTGCCGCCAGAAGACAGGCGGGAACTGGCACGGCCACCAGCGTCTCCGCCGTCGCCGGAAATGCAGGCGTTGATGTGCAGGGTGCGGGCCGATCTGGAACAACGATTGAAAAAGAGTACCGCCTTGCAGGCTGCCCTCGGGGCGCAGATGCTGAAAATTCACTCCAAACTCAACTGCACACAGGAATATCGTTATGCAAGTCTGCCCACCGTGGCTGAGAAAATGGTGGATGAGGTCGTGCAGATGCTCCTGCAGCAGTCGATGGTCCGGCGACTTCTCAAAGCGGAAAATTGCACAGAGCCGGATCTGTTTGTGTTGCGTGAGTGGGTCACTGAATACGCCTGTGCTGCGACGGCTGAACAGCCAGTGGATCTGACGATCCCTCAAAAAAGACGGGCCCGCCATAAATTGCTCTGCGCATTTGATAAATGTGTATGCCAGGAGCTCAACAATGTGCGGAGGCGGGAGGGGTGCCTTGCATTGGCGAAGCAATGCCTCGGAGATAAAGAAGAACAGAAAGGAGAGAAGACAGAGAAGGAGGAAGCAAACCCCTCGTACTGGAAATTGAACCAGGATGGTCGAGACATTTTGGACGACTGGATTTGTAGTCGAACAATGGGGGATACAGCCTTCAGTAAAATCGTGCAGGAAACAGCAGCCTTATATGGGGAAAAGGGCTGGCTTGATGGCCAGCTGAAAAAAGGTTGGCTGCAAAATATCGTTTTGGAGCGGCTGGCAGAGTGGCGGGAGACCCCCGACAAGCCCATCGAGCCGAAATATGCAGAACGCTACAAACCAAAAACGCTGGACGCGTTTGCCCGCAACTTGCTATACTTAATAGCAGCAACAATGCGTGATGACGTGCTGAGAGAACAGGGGCGAATGCCCGATCAAAATGGCGCGGCAAAATTCAAGAGAAAGCGCATCCACAAGAGAACGATCGAGGAGCGACATGAAGAGGTCTACCGCTGACAGATACGACCGATGGTCGCACCCTGAAAACCGTCCAACAAAGCAAAAAAAGGAGAGGTAAACATGGGAAAATGGCGTATGAAATACTTTGTCCAGCCGAACACAATCGTGCTGACTGATGAGGCGGAGAACTTTGCCTGGATGCAAGGAGAGCCGGAGAACTTTGTGCCCTTTTCGGACGTGGAATACAGCAGCAAGGTGCATGGCATTGAAGAATTGGACGACCAGGGAAGGAAACAGGTACGGCTTCTGCGGGAGATCGAGGAGAACGATGAACGTGAGAATCTGTGCATCTATTCCTACGACGGCGATGTGATCGCCGGGTATGCGGGCAATCCCGGCTTCTTTGTGCGGCTGGAGTGGGAGGCATATCTGTGCCTCGATGATGCGATCGTGAACGATTGGGCGCGACTGAAGGGGAACACCTACACCACGCCCATCAATGCAGTGCTGCTGTTGGGCAATGTTGATGGTGAAGGAATTTACTTCGCCAACCCTGAAGATGAATGGGAGGGGTGCTAAATGAATGGGATGGATTTTGCCGGTGACGTCGCTGTCGATTCGGTGGGCCGAATGGTCGTGCCAATCAAGGCTCGCAGAGCCTTGGGGATCCAGGGGCAGACCGACTTGAAGGCATACATCGATATGAAAGGTGGTGCGGTGGTGCTCAAAGTCGCAAAGCGCTGTTGCTTGGCCTGTGGCTCCACGGAAAACCTGAAATCCTATCAGAACATTGTGCTTTGTGATCGCTGTCTGACGGAGCTGCAAAAAAATGGATGAGAAATTGTTGACCAGGATTCGCGCAGCATTGGACCAGCCCGTCCGGCACGCAGATGCTTTTTATTTTTGCCCGCCAACTGAGCTGATGATCCAACTTGGCTTCGAAAAGTTGCCGCTTTTCATCACTGTGAAACACCTGCATGATGTCGTCCATGCTCCTGATCCGAATTATCCGGCATGGCATGGCGTGCCGGTAGATGTGCTGGCCGGTCTTCCAGAGGATCTGGACGATCCGATCCTTGTTTTTGCCGGACACAGTGGCGCTTACGTTTTTTTAATCGACAAATACATAAATGGTGTGCCGATCGTGGCTGTGATCAACCCTGCGGGTCATGCTGTGATTGGCGGAAAAGAGCATCTGGCAAACTTTCTGCTTTCGGTCTACTCGATGGAGAAAATTGCTGATGTGATAGCAAGGCTGCACGATACAGACATCGTTTATGCCCACCGCCCCCGAGCCCGAACACTGTTGGCCAAAATGGGAATCCCGTTCTCCCACTTGGCAGACAAGTTAACCGGCCCGGGGGTTTTTGCTGGTCAAATCAAGAAGAAGGGAAGTCGAACCATGAGGGATATAGCCATTGGAGATGCGATTTATTCCGTTGTGAAAATTCAGGATCTGGAACGTCGCTTCGTCGTAGTTGATGTGGATGAGCTGCACAATCTCAAGGCCGTTCCGCTTTGTCAGAATGTGCAAGGCAGTGAAATGTTTGCGTTTCGGAAGAGAAGTGGCCTCAAACAGGTGGCGGCGGATCTTGGCACAGAGGTTTCCATGTCGGCTGCATGGCCGTGGATCAAGCAGCCGCTCCATTTTTCAGACACCGAAATGAAGGAGCTTGAACAGAAAAGAGAGGAATACGGCAAAGACCATCAAATTACGATGATAGCTGCTGATGAGCCGGTGGAGCACCTGCCGGATTTCGACCAGGGCATTCTGGATCTGTACAACAGCTTTCAGGAGGATCCGGCCCGTATTAAAGAGTATCTCGAGTTTTCGACCCGGTTTTACGGATATTCCCAGCGCAACAGGATGCTTATTTATATGCAAAATCAGGGTGCGACATTTGTTGCCAGCAAGAGGGGATGGGCGGAAAAGGGCTATAAAGTTCTGCCGGAGCAAGAGCGACGAGGCATTTACGTCTATCGTCCAGTTGAACGAGAGTGCTTTGAGCGGCGGGGCCGGCTTGTGTCTGTTGCAGAGGCTACCGAGCAGGAGCGACAAAGGATTTTAGATGGATCCTTGAAGGTGATTCAACAAACAAATTTTGTCCGCTACCCGGTGTGGGATATCTCGCAAACGACTTGCCCGGTAGAGCAGTATCCGCAAATTTACGATCAGGGTTATGAATCGATGGACCATGCTCTGCTCTATCAGGCGGTGGAAAGAGTGGCCAAACTGGAGGGAATCAGTGTTACCAAAGAATCGCTCACATCTATCTCCATCGGAGGCTATTACAGCAGAGCAGACAATTCGATCCATATCAATAGTCTGGCGCGGGACACGGAAGCGGCGTCCACGATTCTGCACGAGTATGCTCATGCGCTTCTGCACTGTGGATCAGCGGCAACGCTACCCAAAGAAGTTAAAGAATTTGAAGCCCAAGGGACGGCCGTAATGCTGCTTCAGCATTACGGCCTTACTGTTACCGCGAAAGATCAGGAATATCTGGTAACATATCTGGGCCGTGCAACGGCGCTCAAAGAGTTCGATATCGCACAAAGCTTGGCAAGGATGGGGCAGCAGTATTGTCACGCAATGAAAAGGATTGACGAGCAACAGCAATATGTGGAGAAACAGCAAAGATCAATGCAGCCGGAACAGCCAGGCATGGCGCAACTCGTTCAGGCAAATTTTCTGAAAGACCTGTAAGGGGGCGATTTAAGAATCTGAAAGGGAGTGACGACACATGAAAAAACGGTGGCCGCTTATTATCTTTTCTGTTGTTGGAGCTGGAGCAGTGGTTTTTGTGCCGGCGGAGCACCGTGTCACAGCGCTTGGGATGGTCCTGCTGATTGCGGGCGTAACTCTTTTGATTTGGGCCTGGATCTATCAGAAGCCGGTCAATGTGAAGGATGTTGCAGCCGGGCATGGCCAGCACGGTAAGAGCCGTTGGATGAACGCAACAGAAAAAAGCAGCATTTTTCTTTCTGTTCCAGCAGGAACGGAAACAGAGCCGGGCTTTGTGATCGATTTCTCCGGCGGGCATTGGTGTGTGGATACAAGCGAGCACAACGTGATGCTTGTGGCACCGCCTGGCAGCGGCAAAACGACCCGAATCATGATCCCGACTGTGCGATACAATCAGGCCGTCAACAAGAACACAGGCGGCCGTGGAGCCAGCATGGTGCTCTTGGACTGCAAGGGTGAACTTTATCGCCGGAACGCAGCTCAACTGCAAGCAGCGGGTTATCGGACGCCAACTCTTGATCTGCGCAACATCAGTAAGTCAAGCCGGTACAACTTCATTGCCAATGTGAACAACGCCATCGATGAGTACCGGGCGGCAACCGATAAGCTGTCAAAAGCCCGTGCGTATGGCCGCGCCGAGCGATATGCGAAGGTGGCGGCAAGCCTGCTGATCGACAGCGACGGCGCAGAAGTAAAATCGGAAAGCAGCGATTATTTCAACGAGACCGCCCGCGGCCTGATTACCGGTGTCATACTGCTGGTCAGCGAATATGCTCCTGCGCCTCAGCGCCACATTATCAGCGTTTTCAATCTGATCCTGGAAATGAATGGACAGATTCAAGGCTCTGGTGGGTTCGGCCAGCCGCAAAAGACAAAGATGGAGGAACTGCTGGAGAAAATAAACGATCCCAGGATCCGCTACTATACTGGCCCGGCAACAAGCGCCGATATGCGCACCAGCATGAATGTGTTTAGCTCGGCCCTGGGCAAGCTGGTCAAATTCATCGACGCGGAGCTGGAGCAGGTCTTGATTGCCCATGACAGCGACTTTGACGCCAAAACGTTCATCGCGCAGCCCTCGGCCCTGTTCCTCATCAGCCCTGATGAAAACACCACCCGGCATTTTATCAGCAGCCTGATCGTGCGAAACTTGATGAATGATCTGATTGAAATCGCAGAAACGGAGTATGGTGGGGTGCTGCCGCGGAAGGTGCTGCTGCATTTGGACGAGTTTGGACAGCAGCCGCCCATCCCGGACTATGATGCGCTCAGCGCCGCGATCCGCAGCCGTGGCGGCCGTCTGATGATTGCCCTTCAGGATTTTGCCCAGCTGCAAAAGCATTACAGCAAAACTAAAAGTGAGATCATCCGAGGTACGAACCAGACAATCATTACGTCTTTCGTAGCGCCGGCGGCCCTCTCTACGGCCGAGACCATCAGCAAGATCCTGGGCAACGAAACGATCCTGACAGGATCCAGCAGCGTACAGCAGGGCAAGACCAGCAGCACAAAGTCGCTTGTCGGCCGGCCGCTGATGTCACCCAGCGATCTGATTACCATGCCGGCGGGCGAGTTTATCGTGATCCGGGGCACAGCCCACCCGCTGAAGGTGACGCCGCCAGGATACTGGACGTATCTGGAAGATGCGCCGGAGCCGCAGCGGCCCGACCTGGAATATCGTGAGGTGCAGGTGGCGGACGCCGACCTGCTTTCCGCCCGTGCAGGTGCGCTGTCGTATGATTTGACACCAGGCATGTTTGACATCGAAGAAAACGA
>DWYI01000043.1 GCA_019118765.1 Candidatus Allofournierella merdavium
GGCGCTGGTGGGCTCGTCGCACAGCAGCACCTGGGGCTCGCTGGCCAGGGCCCGGGCCAGGGCCACCCGCTGCTTCTGCCCGCCGGAAAGCTGGCTGGGATAGCTGCCCGCCCGGTCCGCAAGGCCCACAAGCTCCAGCAGCTCCTTCACCCGGGCGTCCACCGCGGCCTTGTCGTATTTGTCCAGCTTCAGGGGGAAGGCCACGTTCTCGGCCACGGTCTTCTGCATCAGCAGGTTGTAGCCCTGGAACACCACGCCCATCTGCCGGCGGGCCATGCGCAGGTCCGCGCCGGAGAGGGCCGCCAGGTCCCGCCCGTTGAGCAAGATCTGCCCTTCCGAGGGTTTTTCCAGCAGGCACAGGCAGCGCAAAAGGGTGCTTTTGCCCGCGCCGCTCATGCCGATGACGCCGAAGATGTCGCCGTCGTTGATGGTGGCCGAAGCGTTGCGCAGCGCCACCACCTTGCCGCTTTTTTCGGTGAATACTTTGCCTAAGTTCTTGATCTCGATCATGTTTTTTCTTCTCACTCCAACCCGGTATTGGCCCAAAGGGCAAACAAAAAAGCCCCCGTCCCTGCATGACAGCAAGGACGAGAGCTTATAAAAAGCTTCGTGGTACCACCTTGGTTCGCCGTTTCCCTCGCGGAAAACAGCCTTTGCAGCTGCGGCGGCAGATGCCGGTTACAGCCTGGCGCTTTAACGGGCGCACCCGTCGCGGATTTAAGGCTCCTGCCCCTCACCCGCGCGACTCAGAGGCCATGTTCGATTTCCTGTGCCTTGCCCGCTTCCACCTGACCGGGCTCTCTGGAAAAGGCCGATGCCGAAAATCTACTCTTCTCGTCAACGTCTTTGCGTATATGCATTATGATACCCACAGCGGCGGGGTTTGTCAAGCACTTTTTTCAGAACAGCGCCGGCACCAGATTGCCCAGCCACAGCCCGAGGGCGTAGGAAGCGGCGTTGGCCACAAAGGCGTAGAGCACCGGGTGGCCCTTGCCCGCCTGCGGCTTGAACGCCAGCCGGAACACCACCGCCTCCACGATGAACACCGCCAGCTCAAAGAGAGGATAGAACACCCACATGGCAAGCGACCCGGAATAATAGGCGGTGAGGTTGAGGGCCAGGTTCAGCGCCAGCTGGGTGGCCAGATTGGTGATGAGCAGCACCCGCAGGTGGCTGCGCTTGAGGTAGCCGAAGGGCAGGGCGATGAGCAATTCCACCGCCAGTGTGAGCACAAAGCGGACGGCAAGGCCCAGCGCCTCGCCGGCGTAGTCGTAGTTCTTTTGGGCGGCGACGGCCTGCACTTCGCCCGCCGCCGGGTCAACGCCGGAAAGGTCCACCCGGTAGACGGCGGAATAGGCGTAGCGGTCCAGCTTTTAGGTCACGGCGTAGCCGCCGCTCTCGGGGAACCAGAATAAAATTTTGAAGTGCTTCGGGGCCATGTAGCTCCAGGTGGCGGGCGCGTCGTCCTTCACCTGGGCCTGCCATTGCAGAAAGTGGTAGCCGTCCCCGTCTTCAAAAGCGGCGAAGGCCTCCCAGGCGGGGTGCTCCTCGGCGGCGAACCAATCCGGCGGCTCGCTGCCGGGCAGGTTCCAGGGGCCGATGGAGTTCTGCTCCGCCAGCAGGGTGACCCAGCACTCCTGCGAGAGGCCCGCGGTCTGCACCTCCACGGCGGGCTTGGGCCCCATATCCGCGAAGGCGGCGAAGGGCACCGCCAGCGCCAGCACAAAACAAACCAGCAGGGAAAGCAGTCTCTTTTTCAGCATGGGTCACGCCTCCTTTTCTGCCCTCATCATAGCACGGCAGAGCGGGAAAAACAGCCTCTCGCGGCCTTTTGTAACGGCTTTGTCACAAGAAAAACGGGCGCTCCCCCGAAAGGGAGCGCCCGCAAAGAGCAGCGATTTATTTCTCTTCCCAGATGGGCTCCTTCAGCATCCAGCGGCCGAACTCGTCCTTGTAGAAGATGTCCCGGTTGTAGAACTTGTCGATGACGGCCCAGAACTCCGCCTCGCTGTAACCGCAGAACTCGCAGAAGTCCCGCACGCTCAGCGGGTCCAGCGCGCCGTCCCGCTCCTTGATGATGGGGATGGCCTCCTCGCGGGTCATCATGCCGTAGCGGATGTAGCGGGCGGTGTAGTCGGTGGCGGCGGCGTGGCCGAACTTGGGGTACTTCAGCCAGCTGTGCACCAGATACGCGCGGCTGTCGATCTGGTCGAAGTTCTCGGCGTGGTGGGTGCGGTCCCACTCGTGGGTCAGGTCGTGGAAGCCGCGGCTCTTGGCCAGCTGATAGTTCTTGTAGCTGTTCCAGGGCAGGAAGTAGCTCAGATAGAAGGGGTCCAGCTTTGCCAGCTCTTCGGCGGTGGGGGCCTTGGTCAGGGCAAGGTCGTTCTCGCTCACGCCGTAGCTCAGCAGCTCCTCGGTGGGGAAGCCCACCGCCACGCCGTTCTCGATCTGGCCGCGGGCGGAGTAGGTCTCCTCGTCGGCGTTGCCGCCGTACTCAAAGCTCACGTTCTCGCCGTAGCACAGCAGAGGCGTGTTGAACTTGAGGGCCATGTGCAAAGGGAAGGTGTAGATGAGGCGGTCCACATACCAGGTGGGCTTGCCGTACTTCTCAAAAAAGGCCCGCATCAGGGTCTTCTGGGCCTTGATGTTGGGCTTGCAGCTGATGATGGTGCAGCCGAAGGTCTCGGAGATGTTCTTCAGGTTGTGCTTGCCCGCCTCGGTCATGGGGAAGTTGTCCTCCACGCTGAAGAGGATGGGGTTCATCTTCATGATCTCTTTCAGGATGTACACCTGGAAGTGGCTGTCCTTGCCGCCGCTCACCGCCACGGCGCAGTCGTAGCCGCCGGGGCCGTTCATGCCGCGGTACTTGTCGCACAGGGCCTCAAACTCCTTCCGGCGGGCGTCCCAGTCCACCTTGGAGCGGCTCTCGTAGTGGCGGCAGGCGCTGCAGACACCCTCGGAATCGAAGGTGATGCCGGGGCGGGTATCGGGCATGGTGCACTTTTTGCAGTATTTCACGGGTAGGTACCTCCCTGTAAAAAAGTCGAATGGTTCCAACGGCGTTATTATACCACGGCGGCCGCGGGGATACCAGCCTTTTTGTAAAAACGGCACAGCCCTGTCCCGGGGGGAACGACGGCGCCCACGAGGTCCCGGCGAGGAGGCGGACAGGGGAGCGCCGCGGGCGCATATCCGCAAAAAAGGATGAAACCGGACGAAAATGCCCGGAATGGGTGTTACATGGAGCGCGCGGGCATGATACAATGGTCATGAACAAGGGGCGGGCGCGATGCGGGCGGCGACCAAAGCCGCCGCGGAACCTCAGGCGCCCGGTCGGGCCCCGGCTGGAGGAAAACGAATGATTGTATTGTACGGATGCCTTTTCTGCATCGCACTGGGAACGGCGGTGCTGATACTCTTTTTAAAACCGCGTTTTTCCCCGCGGCGGGTCTGGGGACTGGTGGCGGCGCTGGCCGGGGTGCTGGCGCTCCTCAACACGGTGGTGTTCCGGCTGGCGGGGGATACGCTCTATGTGAAACTGTTCCCGCTGCTCAATCATCCGCCCCTGTTGGCGTTGACGTTTTATATCAGCTGCCAGCGCCAGTGGCGGGTGTTCTTTCAGTTTCTGTCCGGCGTTCTGCTCTGTTTTTTTGTGCAGCACGCAAGCAACCAGTTCTATCTGGCCTCCGGGCTGCGGCCCTGGGGCCTGATCCTGGGCTACGCCCTGGTCACGCCGGGGGTGCTCTGGTTCTTCGTAAAGCGGCTGCGCCCGCTGTATTTCGAAGTGGTGGAACAGGTGGGCGGCTGGCCGCTGCTGTGCCTGCCGCTGGTGATGTATTACATTGCCATGTTCGTGCTGCTGCCCGACTTTGTGGGCCAAACGCCCGCCGCCACGGTGCTCAAGCCCTTTCTGACCTTTTTGATGGTAAGCGTTTACGGGGTGCTGATGGCGCTGTTCGACTTGGTGCGCCGCCAGGCCGGCGAACGTCAGGACAGGGAGATGGCGGCCCTGCAGCGGGACGCCTTGCGGTCACGGCTGGAGACGGCCCACGCCGCCGAGGAGCGGGCGCGCATCGAGCGCCATGATATGCGCCACCGGCTGAACACGCTGGCCGCCCTGGTGGAAGACGGGCAGACCGAAGCCGCCCTCAACTTTATAGGGGAGGCCCGGCGACGGCTGGAAAAGACAGAACAGCGGCGCTGGTGTGCCGACACGGTGCTGAACGCGGTGCTGGATTTCTACTTTTCCCAGGCGCAGGAGCGGGACGTGCGGGTGGAGTGCCGGATGGCTTTTCCCGCCGAACTCCCGGCGCCGTCGGCGGAACTCGCGATGTTGCTTGCCAACGGGCTGGAAAACGCCATAAAGGCCTGCGGGGAACTGCCCCGCGAACAGCGGGTGCTCCGCTGCCGTTCCATCGCCTCGCCCCGGTTGATGATCGAGGTGGAAAACCCCTGCGTCCGGCCGCCCCTGTGGGACGGGGAGGGCTTTCCCGTCGCCACGCAGCCGGGGCACGGGGTGGGCATGCGCTCCATCCGCAGCATTTGCCGGCAGTACGGCGCCGAGTGTCTGTGCAGTTGGGAGAAGGGATGGTTCCGGCTGCGGGTGGTGTTTTGAACGCTCCGCAAAACGCAAAAGCCCCGCGAGGGATCTTCCTTCGCGGGGCTTTTTGCGTTTTTGAAAACTCAGGCGAACTGCCTGCGGCATTTTGCCAGCAGGAACACCAGCAGGCACACCGCCTGCACCCCGATGCCGGCGATGGTGGCGTAGGCCGCGCCGTACACGTCGAAAGCGGCCAGCAGCGGCACGCTCACCGCCGCCGCGGCGGCGAGGCCCGCCAGGTTGCCCAGGATCAGTTCCTTCATGCTCCGGGCGATGGTGAGCAGGTGGCACAGCACCGTGGCGGCCACGGTGCAGACGGTGGCCAGCACCAGCGGCTGCAAGAGGGGCGCGTAGTCCAGAATTTCCGGGCTGGTGGGGTAGAGGATGGAGAGGCCCCACCGCCCCAGCAGCGCCACCCCGGCAGCCCCGGCGGCCCACATGGCGGCGAGGGCCGCCCCCAACAGGGCAAGGCCCCGGAAAAAGCCCGCTTTGTCTTTTTGGTTCCACAGCCGGGCGAAGGTGGTGATGAAGGGCACGAAAAGGTAAATCACCGCCACCTGCAGGATGAGCACCGGCAGGAACACGTTGTTGAAGTAGCTCATCTTCACCGTGCCCAGCACCCGCTCGCAGAAGTAGCGGGGCACCGAGGGGATGGAGGTGTTCAGCGCGGCGTACACCGCCAGCGGTGCGCACTCGGCCAGCAGGGCCCACACGCTGCCGCCGCCTTTCTTGGCAAGGTCGGCCTGCCGCCGGGCCAGGGGGATGTCCACCGCCAGCACATAGACGGCGTTCAGAGCAAAGAGCGCCGCCAGGGTGAGCACAAGATCATGGGTGAGCACGAGACCCAGGGTCACGGTGCCGGCGGTGACCAGGCCCCGCACCCCGAAGCTGACGCCCACCACGTCCAGCCGCTCTCCCCTTTGCAGGTAGCCGTGCCACACGTCCGACCAGCTTTCCACCAGGCGGTAGGCGGTGTAGAGGGCGATGACCCACCGCTGGGCGGCGGAGTAGCTGTTGACAAAGGCGAACACCAGGCAGCCCGCCCCCGCCGCCGCCAGGGTGACGTAGCGACTGCGCAGATAGGTGCGGTCGGCGTATTTGCCGGAAAGGTCGGACACCTGAAAGGTGCGCATGCCGAAGCTTGCCACCGACAGGCAGACGTTTGCGATGGTCATGGCGGTGGCCAGCATGCCGTTGGCGGCAACGCCCGCCAGGGCGGTGACCAGCAGGTTCAGCGCCGCCTGGCACAGATAGAACAGCAGGCTGCCCGCCGTATTGAAAACAAGATTTTTGCGCAGCTGTGCGTTCAACGGCCCGCCTCCTTTACTTCACAAAGGGCGCGATGCGCGCCTCCATGGCTTTGGCCTGGGCCTTGGGCACATAGGCTTTTTCCACATAGCCGTAGATGCGCTGGGCGAAATCCGCCAGACCCTTGTGGAAGAAGAACACTTTTTTGGGGGACAGACGCAGCGCGAACAGGATGTGCACCCCCCACAAAGCAAAGAACTTGAGCCAGTTGAAATGGGGGGTAAAGCCCTCGCCCATGGGATGATCCCGGGGCGGCTCCTGATACACCTGCTCCAAAAGGTCGGCCATGCGCTTGTAGGCGGGGATGGGGCTGGGGTCAAAGTAGCCCTCGATGACCTCTTTTTCAATGGGGAAGGGGGGCTCGTCCTCGTCCATGGCGGCGGAGAAATCCTCGTAATTGGTGATGTACTTCGCCCCGGCGTAGATCACCGGGTCGTACTCGTGTTCGATGGGCGCCGGGCGCAGGATGTGGCAGCTCTTGCCCGCCATGTACACCTCGGCGATGGCGGTGCTCATCCAGATGGAGATGGAGTCCGCCGCGACGATCCACTGCTTGACGCTGTCCGAGAAGATGACGTGGAAGTTCGGCCGCTTGTTCGCCAGGGCCGTCAGCGTCGGGCTGTTCCACTCGCTGGGGTGGCGGCGGTAGACCAGTTCCACCTCCGGGTGGCCGGCCAGATACCGGTCGAACCAGTCCAGCGTCTCGGCCATGCTCACCCGGTTGGTGGCGGCAAAGCCGGAAAAATCGGTGCCCGCCATCTCGCTGAGTTCCTTCACCTCCGCGTCGGTCATGCTGGCGTAGCCGAAGCTGGAGATGTACAGGTGCAGCTTTTTGGCCGGATCCAGCCCGTGCTCGGCGCACAGGGCCTCCTTGGATTTGAAATACCCCGCGAACTCCGGGCGCAGAAAGTCCATCATCACCGCCCCGGTGACGGGGGTGTTCTTCTCCTTCATGCCGTGGGCGATGAGCCGGTCTGCCGTGCGGCGGCCCCAGCAGGTCTGCACACACTTTTTGGCGTTGCCGTTCATGTTGAACCAGTCGGCGGCCTCCTGGGTGTCGCTGAGCATCTGCTCCCAGTGCAGGTTCACGATCTTGTCGCACCGGCCGATGTTGTTGTAGACGTGGCTGTTGATGGCCTCGTTGTCGTACATGCAGCTGGAAACGAGCACCTTTGGCTTTTTCCAGGTGAAGTATTTCAGCTTTTTGCGGTCCAGCAGCTGGCGGATCTCGGCGGTGTAGCCCCGGCGCTCCAGTTCCAGCTTGAGCAAAAGGTCGCTCTCATACTCCCGCACCGTGTGCTCGTACAAAATCAAAAAGTCAAGCCCCATCCCGGGCGCCTCCCTTTGGCAAAGTTATCCGATGTCGGAAAAAAGCTGGTCCACCCACAGGGGCAGGCCGTAGCGGGTGTCCAGATGAAAGCCGTCAAAAAACTGCTTGTCGTCGTCAAAGTCCGGGCGGTCAGCCCACTCATAATCCAGCACGGCAAAGCCGTATTCCTCGGCCCATTCCGCCAGCTGGGGCAAAAATTCCGTGGCCATGGCCTCGTCGATGCCAAAGGGCATGCAGGCGTCGGTGAGCACGATGTCCGCCATGGGGGGCAGCACCACCGTCAGTTTCACACCCTTCTCCCGGCAGGTTTCGGCCATCTGGCAAAAGCGGGCCAGCTGCTCGGCGTTGAGCGTCCAGCCCCTGCACCGGGGCAAAAGGGCCTCGGGGTAGGTGGCAAGGCGGGTGTGCAGGGGGTACACTGTGCCGTCGGGGCCGGTGTAGTCCTCGGGGTAGACCCAGTCGCCGGTCTCCTCCGCGCTGCCGCCCGGGATGCCCCGCAGCCGCTCGGAGAGGGCGGTGAGCATGTTCACGTTGTATTCCAGGTTGAACATGTAGGCCAGGGGGTTCGTCAGGGTGGCCTCCAGCGTGCTCATCCGGTCGGCGTCGTAGGTCTCGGTGACGGTGTAGAAGGAGAGACCGAACACCACTTCCTCAAGGTTCGGGTTTTGCTCCAGCGCCCAGTTCACCACGTCCACCCCCTCCCGCAGGGAGGCCCCGCCGAAGGCCAGGTTCTGCCAGGGCCGGCCGCTGACCTGTTCCACCTGCTCCATGTCGAAGTGGGCAAGGCGCGAATCCCCCACGATGATGCGCGCGCCGGGGTCGGCGGCGTAGGCTTTGAGGCGCGCCACCGGCGCCTCGCTGGAGGTGGAGACCTTGAGGCCGAAGTAGTTGTTGGGCTCGAAGGCGGCAAAGACGCAGAAATACGCCGCCACCGGCACTGCCAGCAGCGCCAGCTTTTTTAAGATGCCGCGCATTCCCGCGCCTCCTTTCGCTGTGTTTATGCTGCATGGCCCGATGCCATGCAGCGCCGGTCAAAAGCCGCCGTAGGCAAAGCTTGCGCCGCCAAAGCCGCCGCTGGCCATCAAAAGACCGCCGAAGATGGCCAGCACCAGCGCGTAGTAGAGCGCCCAGCGCGTCGTGCCTTTTTGCGCTTGCAGCACCAGTTCGGCGCTCTTGTTTTTAAAGCGGAAGGCCCGCTGCCAGTCAAACCACACCGCCAGCGCCAGGGTGCAGACCAGAAAGGCGCACCAGGCCGCCGCCATCAGGTTTTGGGCGTAGAAGCCGTCCAGCACCGCCTGCCAGCTCTCGGCGGCAAAGCGGGCGGGGCTCCAATCCCGGAAAAAGCCGGCCAGCACGGCAAAGGCCTGGCCCATCCCGCTGCCGCCCACCTCGGAGCCGGCGGCGAAGAACACCATGCCGAAGGCCCACAGGGCGAACACCGCCGCCCGCTTGGCCCACAGCACCCGGGCGGGGGCCTTCTTTTTTGGCTTGCCGAACTTCTGGTGGATGAGTTCCTCCCCGGCGCGGTAAACGCCCTGCAAAAAGCCCCAGACCACAAAGGGCAGGGTGCTGCCGTGCCAGAAGCCGGAGACGAAAAACACGATGAAGACGCACAGCACCGGCGAAAGGCGGCTCACCCGCCGCCCGATGAGGGGCAGTTTGGAGGCGTCTGCCCAGACGAGAGGGGTGAAGAGGTAGTCCTGCAGCCAGCCGGAAAGACTGATGTGCCAGCGGCTCCAGAAGCCGGAGAAGTTGGCGGCGAAAAAGGGCGTTTTGAAGTTTTCGGGAATTTCCAGGCCCAGCAGCAGGGCGCTGGCCCGGGCCATCTCGGAGTAGCCCGCGAAATCAAAATAGAGATAGAGGGTGTAGCCCACGGTGGCGGCCACGAGCGCCGGCCCGCCGTGGCCGGCGGCGTCGGAAAAGACGGGCCGGACATACATCATGAGAACGTCCGCCACCGCCACCTTTTTAAAGAGGCCCAACGCGAACAGCTGCAGCGCCCGCACGGTGCGGCCCTCGTCAAAGCGGTGCTCCTGCCGCAGCTGGGGCAGCACCAGCCGCGCGCGGCAGATGGGCCCGGCGGTGATGGTGCCGAAAAAGCAGAGGAAGGCCGCCAGGTTCACAAAACTTTTTTCCGGCTCCATGTCGCCCCGCGCCACATCCACCAGATAGCTCACCGCGGCGAAGGTGTAAAAGCTGATGCCCAGGGGAAAGGGCAGGGCGTGGAGAAGGCCGGGAGCCAGGGGCAGCACCGGCACAAGGAAGTTGAAGTACTTGAACACCGCCAGCACCGCCAGCAGGGCGACGACGGCGGCGGCCAGCAGCCGGCCCTTGCTCTCTTTGCGGGCAAGGGCAAGCCCCATCCGCCAGACGAACAGGCACACCGCCGCCAGCACCGCCAGCGGCACCAGCGGCCAGGCGCCGGGCCAGGCATCCCCCGCGGGGCGGCTCGCCCAGTAGAACACGGCGCTCGCCGCCAGCAGCAGGCCGCTCTGAAAGCGGGCCGGGCACACCTTCAGGTACAGAAAAGCCACCACGGGCAGGAACGCAAAGTAGGAAAAACTCTGAAAACTCACCCCGGCGGCCTCCTTCCAAACCCGTGAAAAGGGCAGTATCTAAGTTATTATATCTGTTTTGTACTGCGGTGTAAAGGGCGCAGGCGGTTGAAATCCGGCCGTAAATAGGGTATACTGTTTTCGAATAATTTTTCGAAAAACCGGGCCCGCCGCCCGTTGTCAAAAGGAGCGCAAGTATGGCACACACCGTCATGGTCACCGGCGCCGACGGCTTTATCGGCAGCCATCTCACCGAGGAACTGGTCAAAAAGGGCGAAAAGGTCAAGGCATTCTGCCTGTACAACTCCTTCGGCACCTGGGGCTGGCTGGACACCCTGCCCCCTGAGATCAAAAACGAGATCGAGGTGTTCATGGGCGATATCCGCGACCCCAACGGCGTGCGCTGCGCCATGGAGGGCCAGGAGCTCGTCTATCATCTGGCGGCCCTCATTGCCATCCCCTTCAGCTACCACAGCCCCGACAGCTATGTGGACACCAACATCAAAGGCACCCTGAACGTGCTGAACGCCGCCCGTCAGGTGGGCACTCAGCATCTGCTGGTCACCTCCACCAGCGAGGTCTACGGCACCGCCCAGTACGTGCCCATCGACGAAAAGCACCCCTTCCAGGGCCAGAGCCCCTACTCGGCCACCAAGATCGGCGCCGACCGTCTGGCCGAGAGTTTCTACCGCAGCTTCGATCTGCCGGTCACCATCGTGCGGCCCTTCAACACCTACGGCCCC
>DWYI01000044.1 GCA_019118765.1 Candidatus Allofournierella merdavium
ACCCAGGAGCAGCTGGACTGGGGCGTCGTGCCCGGCAGCACCCTCAGCGAGGAATACGGCTACGCCCCCGACGGCAGCCTGATGCCCGGCTGGGTGATGTCGGAGGTGTGGGGCCACCCGGTGCGGGAGGAAGACTATGCCCCCGCCCCCACCACCTTTGACGACGGCTGCCCCCTGAGCCAGCATCTGCACACCGGCAGCTGCAACGACCGCTATGTGGACGGCTGCTGGGGCGGGGCGCACACCTGCACCGGGTCTTGCATGTTCGCGCCGGCGTCCGAACCGGAGGTCACCGAGCCCGCGCCGGAGGTCACCGAACCCGCGCCGGAGGTCACCCAGCCCGAACCGGAAGTGACCGAACCCACGTCGGAGGTGACGGAACCCGCGCCGGAGGTGACCGAGTCCGCGCCGGAAGTCACTGAGCCGGCCCCGGAAGTCACCGAGCCCGCCCCGGAGGCGGCGGAACCGGCGGCGGAGGGCGGCCAGCCCGCGGCGGAAGGGTGACCGTGCAAAAAAGAGGGCGGCGACCCGGGCTGTAAAACGCAGCCAGCCCCCGGAAGAAGCGCTTTGGCTTCCTCCGGGGGCTGGTTTTCTTGCTTTTGGGGGGGCGCGGCGGCCCCCCCTGCGGGGCCGGTCAGGCGCGGCGCCGGCGGCGTCCTTTGCCCAGCAGCTGCAGGGCGATGCCCAGCACGCCCTGGAAATTGAAGGCGCACACCCCCGCCGTGAGCAGGGTGCACCACAGGGGCCAGTAGGGGGTCTGGAAGATCATCAGACCCGCCTCGGCCAGCACCATGGCCAGATTGAAGGAAAGGCGAAGGGGGGCGTAGTCCAGCCGCAGCAGGCCGCGGGTGTTCACCGCCCGCAGGATGAACACCACAAAGTAACTCAAAAAGCTGGCCAGGGTCACCCCCACCGGGCCCATCAGCGGGATGAACGCCCAGTTGAGCAGGCAGTTGACCACCGCCCCCGCCAGCATGGTGTAAAGGGAGAGGGTGCTGCGCTTTTCCACCATGTAGATGCTGTTCAAAAACTGGTTCAGGCAGCTGAACAGGGTGCCGATGGCCAGCATGGGCACGAACTGCCAGGCGTCGAAGAAGTTGGCCTTGAAGATGAACATCAGCGGCCGGCACAGCAGGATGATGCCGGAGCAGCAGCAGAACAGCAGGCTCTGGTACAGCCCGAACACCCGGCTGAAAAACCGCTGGCGGCCCTCCTTCTCGGTCACGGCGGAGAGCTGCCACGCCTCGTAGAAGATGGTGCCCAGCACCGACAGGATGGTGGGCAGAAAATAGCCCACCCCCAGCAGGCCGGTCCAGTACTCGCCGGTCTGGTCCTTGTAGCCGCCGCACATGGCCTGCACAAAGAACAGATCGCTGGCATTGATGACCCAGAAGCTGATCTGGGCGGGCACCATGGGCAGGGCGTAGGCCAGCATCTGCCGCCACAGCGCCGCCGAGAAGTACCGCGCCCGCAGATACCGCCCCAGCCCCGCGATGGAGAACACGAACAGGGCGCTCAGGGCGTCGGAACAGATGATGGCCAGCACATAGCCCTTGGCCCCCATGTGAAACCCGGACAAAAACAGGATGGTGAACCCCAGGTTGGTGGCGCTGCAGAGCACGCCGTCCACCGCCACCAGCCGGTTCAGCTGGCGGCTGCGCACGAACTGGGTGCACCAGGTGCGCAGGCAGCTCACCAGCACATGAATATAAAGGAAGGGCGCGTACTCCGCGAACAGCGGGATGAACCGCAGCAGCGGGTAGCAGCACAGCATGAGCACAAAGCCGGTGAGGATGGTCACCAGGCCGTCGGTGAACACCGCGCCCTTTTTGACCTTTTCGTCCAGCCCGAAGCGGATGATGGCGTAGCTCACCCCCATGCTCACCAGGGGGATGAGCAGCGAGCCGATGTTCTGCACCAGCTTGGTGATGCCCACCTCCTCCACCTGGCCCATGGCAAAGGTGATGTAGGGCTGCAGCACGATGCTCAGCAGTTTGGCGGAGAAGTTGCTGACGGCGAACAGCAGGGTGTTGTTCGCCAGGCGTTTGTATTTGGCGTCCAAGGGCATCTTCCTTTCCGTGGATGGCGCGCCGTCAGCGCGCGTTTCGCAAAAGGGCCCGGCGGGCCTTGTAGTCCGGCAGGATGCTGCCCACCAGCGCCCAGAAACCGGCCTGGTGGTCCGGGTGCACAAAGTGGCAGTACTCGTGCACCACCACATACTCCACCGCCGCGGCGGGCTGCAGCGCCAGTCGCGCCGCCAGGGTGATCTGCCGCTTGCCGGGGTGGCAGCTGCCCCAGCGGGTGCGCATGTCCCGCACCTTCAGTATGGGCTTTTCGCCCCCCAATACCTCCCGGAAGAGGGGAAACACCCGGTCGCTCACCTCTGTGTAAAGGGCGAGGCAGGCGGCGGGGTCCGGCGCGGGGATGGCCGCGCGCTCCGCCGCGGCCCGGGCGGCTCTGTCCTGGGCCCGGCGCACCCACTCTGCGTGGGCGGCCACAAAGGCGTCCACCGCCGCAAGGCTGGCCCGCGCCGGGGCGCTCACCCGCACGCTGCCGTCCGGCCCAAGGCGCAGGTTCAGGTTCTTCACCCGCTTGCGGGTGAGGGTGTATTCCACGCCGCCGGCGCTTCGAAGGCTTTCACCGGGCACCCCGAAACGCCCCCTTTCTTTTCGCAGGGTTTTGGGTATAATAGGATACTGCGCGCTTTGCGCGGCGCGCTCACATGAACCATTGTATCATGTTTTCGGCGGCTTTTGAACGGCGAAAGCAAAACTCACAAAAAAATCACCGAAACCTTGGCGTTAATTTTGCGCCCACTCATATTGACAGCCACTATATGTAGATGTCATAATGGTCATTGTACGGTTCCAACCCCAAAATACAGAGAATCACCGGGCGGCGTTCAGTCACGCAGATCGTGGCAAAAACCAGCGCGAAGCCGGATAAAAAGGAGTGTTTGCCATGATTAAAAGTGTGATCAAGCGGGACGGTCGCGTGGTGTTGTTCGACGAGGGCAAGATCGCGGCCGCCGTGCTCAAGGCCCTGGAGGCCGCCGGCGAGGGGGACGCGAGGGAGGCGGCCCGGGTGGCCAACAAGGTGGCCCGCCACCTGGAGGTGGACTGCGGCGAGGAATCCCCCTCCATCGAGCAGATCCAGGACGCGGTGGAGACCGGCCTGATGGAGTGCGGCCACGACGAGGCGGCCAAGAAGTACATTCTGTACCGGGCCAACCGCACCCGCATCCGCGAGGCCAACACCAGCCTGATGAAGACCATCGACGAGATCACCAACGTGGACGCCCGCATCAGCGACATGAAGCGGGACAACGCCAACATCGACGGCAACACCGCCATGGGCAGCATGCTGCAGATCGGCACCGCCGGCGCCAAGGCCTACAACGCGGCCTACCTGCTCACCCCCGAGCAGGCCAAGGCCCACAGTGAGGGCGACATCCACATCCACGATTTCGACTTCTACTCCCTCACCACCACCTGCACCCAGATCGACATCCTGCGGCTGTTCCACGGGGGCTTTTCCACCGGCCACGGCTTTCTGCGCGAGCCGGCCAGCATCGGCAGCTACGCGGCGCTGGCGGCCATCGCCATCCAGTCCAACCAGAACGACCAGCACGGCGGCCAGAGCATCCCGAACTTCGACTACGGCATGGCCGAGGGCATCCGCAAGAGTTTTGCCAAGCTTTACACCCAAAAGCTGGCGGAGGCCGCCGAGGACCTGCTGGACTCGCAGGACGAGAGCGCCCTGGCCAAGGCCGCGGTGAACAAGGCCTCCGACGCGCTGGGGATGCCCCCCCGCATGGAGGTGAAGGCCGACGAGTTCGACCGGCTGGTGGCCGAGGCCCTGGCCGACGCCAGCGCCCTCACGGATGAGCAGGCGGCCCATGTGGCGGCCACCGCCCGCCGCCGGGCCTACCGGCAGACCGACCGGGACACCTATCAGGCCATGGAGGGCTTTGTGCACAACCTGAACACCATGCACTCCCGCGCCGGCGCCCAGACCCCCTTCAGCAGCATCAACTACGGCACCGACACCTCCCCCGAGGGCCGCATGGCCATCCGCAACATCCTGCTGGCGGAGGACGCGGGCCTGGGCCACGGCGAGACGCCCATCTTCCCCATCCACATCTTCAAGGTCAAGGAGGGGGTCAACTACAACGAGGGCGATCCCAACTACGACCTGTTCAAGCTGAGCATGAAGGTCAGCGCCAAGCGGCTGTTCCCCAACTATGTGTTCCTGGACGCCCCCTTCAACCTCCAGTATTACAAGCCCGGCCATCCCGAGACCGAGGTGGCCACCATGGGCTGCCGCACCCGGGTGATGGGCAACGTCTACGACCCCGACCGCCAGATCAGCTACAGCCGGGGCAACCTGTCCTTCACCTCCATCAACCTGCCGCGGCTGGCCATCCTGGCCGACCACGACGAGGCGGCCTTCTACAAAAAGCTGGACACCATGCTGGAACTGGTGGCAAAGCAGCTGCTGGACCGCTACGAGATCCAGGCGGCCAAGCGGGTGTACAACTTCCCCTTCCTGATGGGCCAGGGCGTCTGGCTGGACAGCGACAACCTGGGCCCCGCCGACGAGGTGCGGGAGGTGCTGAAGCACGGCACCCTCTCCATCGGCTTCATCGGCCTGGCCGAGACCCTCACCGCCCTCTACGGCCACCACCACGGCGAGAGCGAGGCGATGCAGAAGAAGGGCCTGGAGATCGTGCAGTACATGCGGGACTTCTGCGATAAGAAGAGCGCCGAGATGAAGATGAACTTCACTCTGCTGGCCACCCCGGCGGAGGGCCTCTCCGGCCGCTTCACCCGCATGGACCAAAAGCGGTTCGGCACCATCCCCGGCGTCACCGACCGGGAGTACTACACCAACAGCTTCCACATCCCGGTGTGGTACAACATTTCCGCCTACGACAAGATCCAGAAGGAGGCGCCCTATCACGCCCTCACCAACGCCGGCCACATCAGCTATGTGGAGCTGGACGGCGACACCGCCAACAACCTGGAGGCCTTCGAGAGCGTGGTGCGCTGCATGCACGACGCGGGGGTGGGCTACGGCAGCATCAACCACCCCGTCGACCGCGACCCCGTCTGCGGCTATGTGGGGGTGATCGGGGACGTCTGCCCCCGGTGCGGCCGTCGCAGCGGCGAGGCCCTGAGCCCCGAAAAGCTGGACGAACTGCGCAAGAAGTACCCCGGCGTGCCCACCTTCTGCGGGTGCGAATGAACCCTGTCCGCCGCGGGAGGCCGGCGGTGTTGCCGGTGCAACACAAAGCCGCCCGCCGAACGTGCTACAATAACTCGAACGATTTTTGAAAAAGACCCCCCGGGGGTCCAAGGAGGAAACAACTATGGCTGCTATGCAGAAACAATCCGTCGTGGGCAAGGACGTCCCCTTTGAGCGCATCCGCCGCATCACCGGCTACCTGGTGGGCACCATGGACAAGTGGAACGACGCCAAGAAGGCGGAAGAGCACGACCGGGTGAAGCACCTGTAATGCTGAGAGTTGCAGGCTGTGTGGCCGACAGCATCGTGGACGGCCCGGGGCTGCGGTTCACCGTGTTCTTTCAGGGCTGCCCCCACCACTGCCCGGGCTGCCACAACCCCGACACCTGGCCCTTTGAGGGCGGGCAGGCGTACACCCCCGAAGAGCTGGTGGCGCTGGCGAAAAAAAGCCCTTTGTGCAAAGGGGTCACCCTCTCCGGCGGCGAGCCCTTCGCCCAGGCGGGGCAGGAGATGCTGGAGTTCGTGGGGCTTTGCCGCGCCGCGGGCTTTGAGGTGGCCGCCTACACCGGCTACACCTTTGAGCAGCTGCTGGCGGGCAGCGAGGCCCAGCGGGCGCTGCTGGCGGCGCTGGACACGTTGATCGACGGCCCCTTTGTGCGGGAGGAGTGCAGTCTGGAACTGCGCTTTCGGGGCAGCCGCAACCAGCGCATCCTGAATGTGCCGGAAAGCCTTGCCGCCGCCGCCCCCGTGTGGGAGACCGGCGAGCGCTGGGTGGGCGCGCACGAATAAAAGGCGATCCGGGCGCGGCGCACTGCCGCGCCCGGTTTTTTTCAAAACCCGTCCGGTATTTACAGTTTCGATACAACTTGTTGTCGACACCGCAGGGAACACTGTGGCATACTGAGAGTGGGCCGGGGCGCCGCCCCGGCCCCTTTCGGCGCGCCGCGGGCGGAACAAGCGCCCCGCGCCGGCTGTTTTGCACAGAAAAAGGAGGAATCACACCCATGGCACACATCCTGATCGTGGAGGACGAGGCGCACATCGCCCAGATGATCGAGGCCACCCTGTCGCTGGGAGGCTACACCAGCGAGATCTGCTCCGACGGAGCCAAGGCGGTGGAGCGCATCCTGGCCGGCGGCTATGACCTGGTGCTGCTGGACGTGATGCTGCCCGGCCTGGACGGCTTCGCCGTGATGGAGCGGGTGGCCAGCCAGGGCACACCGGTGATCTTTCTGTCCGCCATGCAGCAGGTGGCGGACAAGGTGCGGGGGCTGCACCTGGGGGCGGAGGACTACATCGCCAAGCCCTTTGAGGCGCTGGAACTGCTGGCCCGGGTGGAGGTGGCCCTGCGCCGGCGGGGCAAGGGCCGGGAGGTGCTGGAGTACGGCGACATCCGGCAGGACCTGGGCAGCCACACCGTGACCCTGGCGGGGGAGCCGGTGGCCCTGTCGCCCAAGGAGTTCGAACTGCTGCGGGTGTTTTTGCAGAACCGGGACCTGGCCCTCAGCCGGTCCAAACTGCTGGCGATGGTGTGGGGCTACGAGTTTGAGGGCGAGAGCCGCACGGTGGACATCCACGTCCAGCGGCTGCGCCAGAAACTGCACCTTGCCGACAAGCTGGTCACCCTGCCCCGGGTGGGCTACCGACTGGAGAGCTGATCTATGAAACTCTGGCAGAAGATCTTTCTGTCTACCCTGGCGCTGACCGTGGCGGTCACCAGCCTGTTGAGCCTTTTGTTCCTGCTCTCCAGCCGCAGCGCGCTGTGGGAGCGGGAGAACCAGCGCGCCCTCACCCAGCAGCAGTCGCTGGCCAGCCTCATCAAGACCGGCGTGGTCAGCCAGCGGCTGCAGAGCGGCAAGGTGCGCCTGTCCGCCGACGAGGCGGACTCCGCCGCCGCCGCGGTGCTGGCGCGGCAGGAGGCGGACGGCTACCTGGTGGTCAGCCGCCTTCTGCGCCGGGGCACCTCCGGCTGGAACACGTTGAGCGCCTCCGCCGACCCCCTGCTGGACGCGGCGGCGCTGGAGGGCGACGACTACGCCGACGACGCCCTCACCTACTCCCGCACCTTCCGGGACGGGGGACGGCTGTATCTGGCGCTGAACGCACCCCTGGCGCTGGAGCAGACGGCCTACCGGCTGCTCTGCGTCTTTGACGTGTCGGAGGTGCAGGGCCTGCTGCGCCGGCAGGCGGCCACCGCCCTGGCCCTCAGCGCCGCGGGCAGCCTTGCCGCCGCCGGCGCGCTGCTGGTGGTGGTGCGGGGCCTGCTGCGCCCGCTGAACGTGTTGTCCCGGGCGTCGCGGCGCATCGCCGCCGGCAGCTACTCCGAGCGCATCCGCCTTTCCGGCTCGGACGAACTGGCGGACCTGGCCCAGGACATGAACCGCATGGCCGAGGCGGTGGAGAGCCGGGTCACCCAGCTGGAGCAGGCCGCCGAGGACCGCAGCGCCTTCATCGCCAACATGGCCCACGAGATGAAGACCCCCCTCACCAGCATCCTGGGCTTTGCCGACCTGCTCTATCTGCAAAAGGACGTGCCGGACAAAAAGCGGATGGAGTACGCCGGCATCATCGTGGAGGAGACCAAGCGGATGCGCTCGCTGTCCGGCAAGCTGATGGAACTTTTGAACGTGGGCAGCCAGAACCTTGTGTTCACCCCGGAGCCCCTGGCGGACGTGATGAACGAGGTGGCGGCCGCCATGGAGCCGGTGCTGGCCAGTTCCGGGCTGACGCTGCAGCACGTCTGTGAGGACGGGCTGGTGCTGATGATGGACCGGGAGTTGTTCAAATCCCTGCTGTACAACTTCATCGACAACGGCCGCAAGGCCAGCCCCGAGGGCAGCCGCATCCAGATGCTCGCCCACCGCCAGCAGGGCAAGGCGGAGATCATGATCCGGGACTACGGCCAGGGCATCCCCCAGAAGGAACTGGACAAGGTGCGCCAGCCCTTTTACATGGTGGACAAGTCCCGCAGCCGCAAGGCGGGCGGCGCGGGTCTGGGGCTGGCTCTTTGCGAGGAGATCTGCCGCATCCACAAGGGGGCCTTCGCCATCGACAGCCGGGTGGGCAAAGGCACCCTCATCACCCTGCAGTTCCCCCTGGCGGGCGCGCCGGGGCAGGGGGGAGAGGCATGAGCGGCCGGCGCGTCCGCCGGCCGGCGGCCCGGCAGGCCCGGCAGCCGGCGCGGCGCGGGGCGGGCCCGGCCCGCCGCGCCGCCGAGGGCGACGGGGCCCGGGCGGTGCAGCGCAAGGTGCTGGCGGTGGGCCTCGCCATCCTGCTGGCGGGCACCACCGCCACCTTCCTGCTGGAGCAGGCGGTGCTGGCCCCCCGGCGCCAGGTGCAGGCGGCGTCCGCCCTGCCGGTTTACAGCGCCGTGGGCCAGCGCACCGACGACGTGAGTTTCTGGCCCTGGACCTTCTACGCCGAGCACGCCGGCCAGTCGCCCACCCTGCTGCCGACGGAGGATCAGCCGTATCTGCGCGAGGAGGTCAGCGCGCTGGCCGGGATGCTGCTGGACGGCGCCGTGGAGGTGGACGACACCGGGCGGCTGGTGGAATCCTTCAGCGAGCAGACGGCCAGCTGCCTCTACCTGCGGGACGTGCCGCTGGTCTGGACGCCGCCGGAGGGCGGAGTCCAGAACCTGACGCTGGACCTGGGCGTGGGCGGCGGGTCCGACCCCGCCCTGTCCTACGGCATGGCGGTGAGTGTTGTGCTGAAAACCGACCAGGCGCCCACCGAGGCCCAGCTGGAGGCGGCCCACCGCCAGGTGCTGCTGGAACTCTGCTTCCAGTGCGGCGCGGCAGGCTGGCTGCTGGACGCGGCCGCCGAGGTGACGGAGGCCACCCCCGCCCCCGCCGACGCTCCCTCCGAACCCTCCGGCCAGATGACGGAGCCCCCGGCCCTGTCCTTTTCCGACGGCGACAGCCCGCTGAGCGAGGAGGCGCAGCGCCGGCTGCAAAAGGCCGCCCAGCTGTCGCTGGGCGCG
Source organism: Candidatus Allofournierella merdavium (assembly GCA_019118765.1). Taxonomy (GTDB): domain Bacteria; phylum Bacillota; class Clostridia; order Oscillospirales; family Ruminococcaceae; genus Allofournierella_A; species Allofournierella_A merdavium. The sequence goes on from DWYI01000044.1 coordinate 9,230, forward strand.
GTGATGGACCGGATGAGTCAGCCCATGGGGGAGTTGGCGGGCATCGACGAGACCATGCTGATGTGGCCGACGGACCTGGGGCCGGACACCTCCCTCTGGCCGCCGGACAACACCCCCGACCTGACGGCGCTGGCCGCCGGGACCCTGAGCCAGGACGACACCCGCAAGCTGGAGCAGCGGCTGCAGCAGCAGTACGCCGAATACGGCATCGAATTGCAGGTCGTCACCCTGTCGGACAGCGTGCTGGTGCTCCTCTCCGCGGCCGGCTTCACCCTGGGCCTGTATTACAGCCCGGTGCTGGAGACCTGGTGCGGGATGGCCATCCAGTGAGTTTGCAAAGGAGAAGCCCATGAAACAGCATTCCGCGCCCCGGCGCGCCACCCTGTTTTTTCTGGCGGGCTGCGCCGGGGTGCTCACGGCGGGCATGGCCCTGGTGGCCGCGGCCGGCCTCTCGGCCCCGGGCAGCCAGGTGAGCACCCGCCCCGCCCTGCCGGTGTACAGCGCCCTGGGCGCCGAGAGCGCCAACGTGCTGTTCTGGCCGGAACAGATCTGGGAGGAGCGGGACAAGGCGGAGAACGGCGTTTTCTTCTGGGAGGAGGCCTCCGGCGAGTTCGCCGCGCCCTGGCTGGCCTTTTTCGACTGGGGCTGGGGCCTGGGCGACGCCGCCGCGCCCGGCGACGTGTATATAGCGTCTCCGCCGGAGGGCAACTGCCTCTATGTGCGGAACATCCGCTTTCTCGACACCCCGCCCCAGATCGCGGGCCTGGCCACCCCCAACGCCACCCAGCAGTATATGACGGCGGACTTCGCCGCCGGCAGCCGGAACGGCGGCCTGGCGGTGAGCTGCCTGGTCTGGGCCGACGACGGCTACCAGTACCTGCCCGACGACTGGCAGGAGACGGCGGTGCAGCGCTGCCGGGAGGAACTTTTGTATCTCTTCAACCTCTCCAACGACGACCAGCGCCTCCAGCTGTACCAGCGGCTGAACAGCGTGCTCACCCCGCGGCCCTGGGCGCTGGAAAACGTCTCCTTCCCCTTTGAGCCGCTGGAGATCGACTGGCAGGAACTGGGCTGCTACCAGCTGGACGACATGCTCGCCCAGCTGCAGGGCCTCGTGTGCAGCGCCCAGTACAACAGCCTGGCGCTCTACAGCCGGGACGGCTGGCAGGACCCGGGAGAGAGCTGGGGCAAACTTTACAACCACCAGCCCCTTTACGCCGACCCTATGCCCGGCGAGATGGAGATGGCCCGGGTGCTGGCCGACCTGGATCTGGACGTGCAGATCGTGCCGCTGGAAAAGCAGGTGATGATCCTCTTCAGCTGGTACGGCGGCAATTTCGCGGTCTACTACGATCCGGTGCTGGACTGCTTCTCCGGCTACGCGCTGCAGCAGTGAGGCCCGGCCGGGGGCGTCCGAACGCCCGCCCGGCCCGGCGCAAGGCCCCCGGCGGCGGCTTTCGCCGTCAGCGCCGCCGGCAGACCGGCCCGCGCGTTTGGCGCTGTTCTCCGGGCTGTTTGCCCCGCCGGCCCGGTTTTTCTGCCCGGATCGAAAGAATTTACCCTTTCGGCGCGGGATGTTTACAGTTTCGATACCACTTCCTGCCGACTTTGCGCCCCCTTTGGTGCGATACTTGTCTTGCGGCACACGGAACGCCGCAGGACCGATCGCAACAGAGGGGGTTTTTCTATGCAAACGCGCGTCATCCGCACCGCCGCCGCCCTGCGGCCCGCCGGGGAGTGGGAGCAGCCGATCCCCTGGCCCGACGCCGGCCGGGTGGAGCCTGCGGCCCCCCTGCGCCGCCCCGGGCAGCGGCCGGAGACCCATGTGTACCGGGCGCCCGCCGCCCCCGGCAGACGCCCCGCCGCCCGCCGCCGGAAAAAGAGCCTGCTGCCCGGCGCGCTGGCCCGGCTGGCGGTGCTGGCCCTCTGCGGCTGGGCGCTCACGCTGGTGCTGCAGGCCGCGGCGGGCGCGCTGACGGAGGGCGTCCACCGGGCCGGTGCGCTGCTCTCCATCGCCGATGCCTGGGGCGTGGACGCCGCCCCCGCCGCCGGCGTGCTAAAGGTGGAGCCGGTGCTGCAAAACCCCGCGCTGCCCAACGGCTGTGAGGCCGCCAGCCTGGCCGCCCTGCTGGGCTATGCCGGCGTGGAGGCCGACCCGGTGGAGCTGGCGATGGAGTGGATCCCCCGGCAGGAGTTCTCCTATTCCGGGCCGGACCGCTTCGGCCCCGACCCGGAGGAGGCCTATGCGGGCGATCCCACCAGCGCCTCGGGCGGGTGGTACTGCTTCGCGCCCCCGGTGGTGGAGGGGGCCAACGCCTACCTCGCCTTCGTCGGCAGCGACCTGCGGGCGAAAGACCTCACCGGCGCCACCTTTGCCGCGCTGGAGGACCGGCTGGCCGCCGGGCAGCCGGTGGCGGTATGGTTCACCCAGGACTATGAGGACCCCCGCCTGAACGAGAGCTTCACCTGGACGCTGCCCTCCGGCGAGCAGTACACCCCCTACGCCAACCTGCACTGCCTGGTGCTGGCCGGGGTGGAGGGGAGCGACTGCCTGCTGGCCGACCCCCTGGCCGGCAGCACCCGGGTGGACAAGGCCACCTTTGAACGCATCTACACCGCCATGGGCAGCCGGGCGCTGGCCCTGGGCTGACCGGGACCCCCGCTGTTTGTCAAAGGAGGACGTTATGGAAAAGATCCTGTATGTGGTGCTGTTTTTTACCGGCGTGCTGCTGGCCGCCTGCACCCGGACGGCCGCCCCCGCGCCCGCGGTCCCCGCCGCGGCCGCCCGTTCCGCCGCCATCCAAACGGCAGACCGGGAGGCGGGCTATTGCTACCTCGCGCTGGACGAGGAACAGAACTTCGTGCTGCACTATGTGAGCGGGGCCACCCGGCAGGACACGCCGGTGGCCCGGGCCAGCGGCAGCCTGGGGGCGGACGGCAGCCGCACCGTCCGCTTTTGCTGGGCCGGCCGGCAGGTGACCGGCCAAAAGGCCGCCGACGGGCGGCTGACGGCGGCGCAGACGCGGGCGGCGTGACCTTGCGAAAACGAAAAAAAGGGCGGCCGGAAAAACGGCCGCGCCCAACAGCGCATAAAAAACCGGCCTTTCGGGATGAGCCAAAGCGGCTCGCCCAAAGGCCGGTTTGCTTCTTTTCGCTTTTTCACAGCCCGCCGCGGTTTTTGCCGCGGCAGCTTTTGGGTTTTGCGCGCGGGCTGCCGTGGCGGCGTTTTTGCCCTTTGCGCGGGCTGCCGTCGTGGCGGCTTTTTTCGCCCTTTCGCGGCAGCGGCTTTTCTGCCCCCTGCGCCGCGGCGGCCTTTCGGCCATGGGCGGGGCGCCCGCCGCCGGGCGCTCAGTTGAAGGTGGTGCGCCCGAACAGGCGCTTCACCTGCCCCGCCAGCGCCCGGTGGGCCGGGGCCGTGAGGGCAGGGTCCGCCTCCAGCAGGGCGGCGGCGCTGGTGTGGGCCGCCTCCAGGGTGCGGGTGTCGGTGGTCAGGCTGGCCAGCTGCAGGGTGGGCAGGCCGTGCTGCCGGTCCCCGAAAAAGTCGCCGGGGCCCCGGTGCTCCAGGTCGTACTTCGCGATGGCGAAGCCGTCCTGGGTGGAGCAGAGAAAGCGCAGCCGGTCCCGCACGCCCTCCCCCGGGTGGTCGCTCACCAGGATGCACCAACTCTCCTCGGCGCCCCGGCCCACCCGGCCCCGCAGCTGGTGCAGGGCCGACAGGCCGTAGCGCTCGGCGTTTTCGATCACCATCACGGTGGCGTTGGGCACGTCCACCCCCACCTCGATCACGGTGGTGGAGACCAGGGCGTCCAGCCGGCCAGCCTTGAAGTCCTCCATCACGGCGGCCTTCTCCTTCGCCTTCAGCCGCCCGTGCATCAGCCCCACCCGCCGGCCGGGCAGCAGGGGCCGGGCCACCTGGGTGTAATAGGTGGTCACCGCCGCCAGATCGTCGGTGTTCTCCGCGCCGCTCTCCTCCACCAGCGGGCAGACGATGTACACCTGATGCCCCGCCGCGATCTGCTTGTCCAAAAAGCCGTACATCGCCCGGCGCTTTTCGCTGCCCACCGCCCGGGTCTTCACCGGCTTGCGGCCGGGGGGCAACTCGTCCAGCACCGAGATGTCCAGGTCGCCGTAGAGCAACAGGCCCAGGGTGCGGGGGATGGGGGTGGCGCTCATCACCAGCACATGCGGCTCGGCGGCCTTGCCCGCCAGCAGGCCCCGCTGGCGCACCCCGAACCGGTGCTGCTCGTCCACCACCGCCAGGCCCAGCGCCTTGAAGGTCACCCCCTGGCCGATCACCGCGTGGGTGCCCACCACCAGGTCCGCCTCTCCCGCCTGGATGGCGGCCAGCGCCGCCCGCCGCGCCGCCGCCTTCATGCCGCCGGTGAGCAGCGCCACCCGCACCCCGAAGGGGGCCAGCAGCCGGTCCAGCGTGTCGGCGTGCTGGGCGGCCAGGATCTCGGTGGGGGCCATCAGGGCGCTCTGCCAGCCGTTTCGGGCGGCGGTGTACACCGCCGCCGCCGCCACCAGCGTCTTGCCGCTGCCCACGTCCCCCTGGAGCAGCCGGTTCATGGGGGCGGCGCCGGTCATGTCGGCGCAAATTTCCCCCGCCGCCCGCCGCTGGGCCCCGGTGGGGGCAAAGGGCAGGCTGGCCCAGAAGGGGCCCAGGTCCACGGGCTTCATGGGCGCGCCGGCGGCCGCCGCCCCCCGGCTGCGCAGCAGCGAGAGGCCCAATTGCAGGCAGAACAGCTCGTCGAACACCAGCCGCCGCCGCGCCGCCGCGGCCGCCGCCATGGAGGCGGGGCGGTGGATGTCGCAGACGGCCTGCCAGCGCCCCGGCAGCTTGAAGCGGGTCAGGTATTCCGGCGGCAGGATCTCCTCCAGCGGCTCCGTCTCCTCCAGCGCCCGGGCCACGCACCGGGCGATCTGGCCGCTGGAAAGGCCCTCCGTCTGGGGATATACCGCCGCCAGCGGCGTTTGTTCCACCTGGGCGGGGGTGCGCACCACCGGGTTTGCCATCTCCCGCCGCGTCAGGGTGCCCCGCACCCGCCCCTCGAAAAAGTATTCCTCCCCCACCCGCAGGCTGTCCGCCGCGAAGTGGGTGTTGAACCAGGTCAGGGTCAGGCCGGCGCTGTCGTCCCCCGCCAGCACCTGCACCATGGTGCGGCCGCCGCCCAGGCGCACCGCCCCCCGCTTGGAGTACACCGCCGCTTTTACCACCGTGTCCGCGTCGAAGGGGGCGGCGGCCACCGGGGCGGGGTTCGAGTAGTCCACATACCGCCGGGGGTAAAGGCCCAGCAGGTCCTCCACCGTGGCCACCCCCAGCCGCGCGAACTTCTCGGCGGTCCTGGGGCCCACGCCCTTGAGGTATTGCACAGGTGTGTCCGCCCGCATAGGCCGGGGCCCCCTCTCCGCAGTTTTTTTCATTATAGCACAAATCCCCCGCGCAGGAACGGAAAAAGAGACGGCGGGCGCTTTTCAGCGCCCGCCGCCCCGTGCCGTATTTCAAGCGTTCATTCCACGCCGATCATGTAGTAGTAGACCGGCTGGCCGCCGTTGATGAGGGTGACCTCGATGCCGTCCCCCACCTTGGACTGCACCAGTTCGCAGGTGCGCTGGGCGTCCTCCTCGCTCACGTCGCAGCCGCTGATAAGGGTGATGAAGCTGGAGTCCTTCTTCACCATGCTGCGGGCCAGGCGATAGGTCATCTTGGTGATGTCGGTGCCGGTGTTCACGATCTTGCCGTTCTCCATGGCCATGATGTCGCCCTTCTTGATCTTGTGGCCGTCGAAGTCGCTGTTGCGGGCGGCGAAGGTCACCAGACCGGTGCTCACCCGGCCGGCGGCCTCCATCATGGCGATGGAGTTGGCGTCGGCGTCGGCCTCGGGGTCGAAGCTGAGCATGGCGGTGATGCCCTGGGGGATGGTGCGGGTGGGCAGCACCACCACCTTGCGGTCGGCGATCTTCTGGGCCTGCTCGGCGGCCATGATGATGTTCTTGTTGTTGGGCAGCACGAACACGGTGCCGGCGGGCACGCTCTGCACCGCGGCCAGGATGTCCTCGGTGGCGGGGTTCATGGTCTGCCCGCCGCTGACCACCGCGTCCACCCCCAGGTCCGCGAACACCGAGGCCAGACCTTCGCCGGCGGCCACGGCCACAAAGCCGAAGGTGCGCTCGGGGTCCACCGCGGCGTAGGGGAAGGCGGCGGCGGGGGCCTCCTCGGCCGCCTTCTGCTTCTCCAGGCCCTTGCCCTGCTTCTGGCGGGCCAGGAACTGCTCGTGCATGTTCTCGATCTTGAAGCCGGTGAGGTAGCCGTAGTGGATGGCCTCGGACAGGATCTTGCCCGGGTCGGCGGTGTGCACATGGCAGTTGGCCACGTCGTCGTCCTCGATCACCACCACGCTGTCGCCGTTGGACTCCAGGAAGGCCCGCAGCTTGGCGATGCTGGCGCCCTCCTCCTTGTTCACGAGGAACTGGGTGCAGTAGCCGTTCTTGATGTCCTCCACCTTCATCAGGTCGTCGGTGAACACGCCCTTGCCCGCGCCGGAGGTGGACAGTTTCGCCTTGTTCTGGGCGGCCTCCTCGCACTGGACGGGTTTGCCCCCCTCGAACACGATCTGCATGCCCTCAAAGATGACCATCAGGCCCTGGCCGCCCGCGTCCACCACGCCGGCCTTCTTCAGCACCGGCAGCTGGTTGGGGGTGTTTTCCAGCGCCCGCTGGCCGGCGCTCATCACCAGTTTCCACAGTTCCACCACGTCGGCGATGCCGCTGGCGGCGGCCTCCTCGCTGGCCACACGGGCCACGGTGAGCATGGTGCCCTCGGTGGGCTTCATCACCGCCTTATAAGCGGCCTCCACGCCCTTCTGCAGCGCGGCCACGATGTCGTCGGCCCCGGCGGTCTTCTTGCCGTCCAGCGCCTTGGAAAAGCCCCGGAACAAAAGGCTGGTGATCACGCCGGAGTTGCCCCGGGCGCCCCGCAGCATGGCGCCGGCGGCCGCCTTCGCCGCCTCGCCCACGGTGCAGTCGTCGCCCATGGCCTCCAGTTCGGGGCGGGCCGCGCCCACCGTCATGCTCATGTTGGTGCCGGTGTCGCCGTCCGGCACGGGGAAGACGTTCAGCTCATCCACCCGGGAACGCTGGTTGGAAATGTTGTTGGCGCCCGAAAGGATGGCGTCGCGCAGGATACGACCAGTAATCATACAGTACACCTCAACGTCAAAGTTATGGGCCCGCGCAGTGAAAGCCGGGCGGGAAAGGGGCCGTTAATCGGCCACGATGTCGTCCACCGACACCTCGATGCGCGCCACCTTCAGGCCGGTGGCGTTTTCCACCTCGTGCTTGACCTTGTGGGTGATGCTCTGCACAATGGTGGCGATGTTCAGCCCGTAGCCCACCTTGATGTGCAGTTCGATGGTGAGTTTGCCCTCATGCTGGGTCACCCGCACGCCCTTCTCGGGAAAATCGCTGCCGAAGAACAGGCTTTTGAAGTCGTCCTGGGCGCCGCCGGTGGCCATGCCGGCCACGCCGTAGCAGCTGCGGGCCGCCAGGCTCACCAGCTCGGCGAAATAGTCGGCGTTCATGCTGATGGTGCCCAGCGGATTTTGCAAGGTGATCATACAAACAAACCTCCTGTTCGGTTAAGAGTCTGCGGGGGCGAATCGAAGCTGCCCCAGGGAATAGAACACATTGCTGAGGGAGGATGTGAGCCCCTCGATGCTGCGGGTGTGCACCACCGTGCCGTTGCGCCAGAGCAGCGGCACAAAGGGCATCTCGGCGGCAAAGGCCTCCTCAAAGGCCCCGGCGGCGCTCATGTTGCCCCGGAAGGCGGTGTAGGCCGCCGTCAGCGCCTCGCTCTGGACGATGCCGGCGCTGGCGCCGCCGCCCTCCATAAACGGGCTCATATCCATATTATTATACAACTTGACCTCACCGATGTACAGGTCAAAATCGCCCGAAAGCACTTTTTCGCGGAAAACTTCAAAGTCTTCCACCTGCTCCAGCGCCACCGCCACGCCCACCGCCTCCAGCTGGTCCGCCAGCAGGCTGGCGGCGTAGCGCTTGTAGGTGTTGCCGCTGTACACCAAAAGGCGCACCGTCAGCTTTTCCTCGTCGGCGGTGTAGAAAAAGCCGTCCATGGCGTTCTCGGCATAGCCCAGCGCCGCCAGCGCCGCCCGGGCGTCGGCGGCGGTGCGCTGCGCCTCCGGCAGGATCACCTGCTGGGCCAGCACGCAGGGGTAAAAGCTGTTGATGGCCCCGGTGGCCGGGTAGGCCCGGGAGTAGTAGCCCTTTTCCGCCAGGATGCGCCGGTCGATGATCTGGCTCAGCAGCGAGCGGCCGGCGGCGGTGCCCAGCAGGGGGGCGAGCATGGCGTTTTCCTGGGCCGCCGCGGCGTTCACCCCCAGGAAGATCAGGTTGTTGGTGCGGTAGTAGCTCAGTTCGCTGGCCACGCCCGAGGGGGAGTCCACCAGTTCGCTGGTCTGGTAGAGGTTCAGCGAGCCCACCGTCAGGCCCGAGACCATCTCGTTGTAGCTGCCCACCTCGGCCAGGCCGATCTCGGCGGGCTGGCCCTCCTCGGCAAAAAGGCAGCGGGGGTTCTCGGTGAGCACGCCTCCCTCGCTGTACACATAGCGCCCGCTGGAGGTGGGGGCGGCAGACGCCACCTCCGAGGCCTTCAGCACCGGGATGTCGCACAGGTAGCTGAACAGCGAGTCGGGCGCGGCGAGGGTGACCACCACGGCCCCGTCCCGCACCTCCACGCCGGTCACGCCCGCCAGCTGGCCGCCGTAAAGGGCGCTGGCGCGGGCGGCTTCCAGGCTGGCGGCGGCGTCCTCGGCGGTGACGGGGGTGCCGTCCGCGAAGGTGGCCCCGCCCCGGATGTGGATCACCGCCTGCACATCCAGCACGTCGATGCTGCTGGCCAGCCGGTAGTCCACCGACATATCCGGCCCGATCTCCACCAGCTTTTCGAACAAAAGCCCCGCGTTCTGGCGCACCAGGGTGGACCCGGTGAGGAAGGGGTTGAACCCGTCGCCGGGGGTATAGCCCAGCACCAGCCGGTTTGCGGAAGCGGCGGGGGCGGGGGTGGGGCTGGGGCTGGGCGCGGGGTCGGAAGCCCCGGTGCCGGCCCCGCCGCAGCCGGCAAGGAAAAGGCAGGCCGCCAGCGCCAGCGCGGCGGCTTTCTTGACAAAGGGCAAAAGCGCGGCCTCCTTTCAGTGGCCCGGATGGGATAGTCGTGTTCTATTCTACCATAGAAACGGATATTTTAAAAGGGGAACGGCTCGTTTTGCCCCGCGCGGACAAAAAACGAAGGGGCGCCCGGCGGGTTTAACAAGTTCTTCACACTCGCCGCCGGCAAACGTGGTATAATAAAAATAACAAAAAAATGACGAGGCGCCCGGGCGCCTCGGGAAAAGAGGTCTTGCGCGTGAACATCCTGTTTTTTCTCACCCCCAAACAGGACGTGGCCTTTCTCTACGACGATTTTACACTGCGGCAGGCGCTGGAAAAGATGGAGTATCACCGCTATTCCTCCATCCCCATGCTCAACCGCAAGGGGGAGTATGTGGGCACCATGACCGAGGGCGACCTGCTGTGGGCCATCAAGAACCAGGGGCTGCGCATCCAGGACGCGGAGGATATCCCCATCAAGAGCATCCCCCGCAAACGGGATTATGTGCCGGTGACGGTGAACACCCAGATGGACGAACTGGTGGCCGCGGCCATGACCCAGAACTTTGTGCCCGTGCTGGACGACAAGCGCAGCTTCATCGGGCTGGTCAAGCGCAACGCCATCATCCAGTATTGCTACGACCAGTGCCGCGCCGGCGGAAAGTGCCGGCCGGCCCTGAACAAGACCCAACACAAGACCCAGACAGAAAGCAGAGTGTGATGAATCATGTCCTTTGAAAAGATCGAACTGAGCGCCCTTCACGCCGAACCCTTTGAGATGATCGGCCGCCGGTGGATGCTGGTGACCGCCGAAAAGGAGGGCAAGGTGAACACCATGACCGCCAGCTGGGGCGGCATGGGGGTGCTGTGGGGCAAGGACGTGGCCTTCGCGTTCATCCGGCCCCAGCGCTACACCAAGGAATTTGTGGACGCCGCCGGCCGCTTCACCCTCAGCTTCTACGGCGAGGAGCACCGGCAGGCCCTGACCCATCTGGGCCGGGTGAGCGGCCGGGACGAGGATAAGATCGCCCGCGTGGGCTTTGAGGTGTGCGATTTCGACGGCGCGCCCGCCTTTGCCCAGGCCCAGACGGTGCTGGTCTGCCGCACCCTGTACACCCAGCCCTTTGACCCGGCGGGCTTTGTGCCCGGCTGCGACGCCGACCAGCGCTGGTACCCGGGCAAGGATTACAGCGTGATGTATGTGGCCGAGATCGAGGCGGTCTATCAAAAGAACGAGTGAGCCGCCCCCCTATTACAAAAAAGGGCCGCCCCCGGCAGTGCCGGGGGCGGCCCTTTTTTGCGGGGCGGAACTCCCCGCGCGCTTGAAAATCCGGATTATCGTACCTATTTTCCCCTATACTGTAAGCACAGGGCGGGGGAAGAGCCTCCGCCGGACAAGAAAACCGGAAAGGCGGGTCACAAAATGGAGTACGAGATTCGGTATGTGGGCAGCCATGTGGAAGTGTACAGCCTCAGCGGCAGCTTTCTGTTCAGCGCCGACACCGCCCGCGAGGCGATGGAGGAGCTGGCGGGCTGATCCGCCGCAGGACATACGCGGCAGGGGCGCCGTGTCAGGGCGCGCGCCTGACGGGGCGCAGACGGCCCGCCCGCCGGCGCCCTTTTATCTGCCCGGCGGCGGTCAATTCCGGCGGCTGGCCGCCGCCTGCAGGCAGGCCGACAGGAAAAGCGCCCCCGCAGATGGCGTAGCTCTCCGCCGTCATGCCCGCGGCCCCGAACAGCAGCAGCGGGACGACCGAGAGCGGCAGCGCCGCAAGGCTGCAAAGGAACGCGGCGTTCCGGCACCCCGCGGCCCTGTCGAACCGAAACAGGCAGACCACGCTCAGCAACAGGATGACCACGGTAAGGACCCCCGTCAGCAGGGGGGTGACGTTTGCGTAGCCCAGGGCAAGCGGGCTGAAACAGGAACAGGTTTTTGTGACACGCGCAGAAGGGCCGGTGGCAAAAACCATGACGGCGCTCACCGGCAGTATCTCCAGCGCCAGGGCCGCGCCCTGCAGCACAACGGCGGCCAGACAATACGCCCGGCCGGGCAAAGGCCCCCTCTTTCGCAGCCACAGGCCGGGGAGCGCCGTCGCGGTGACGGCCGCGCCCAGAAGCCAGACGTAACTCTGCCGCGTCAAAAACAGCGGCGAGCACAGCAGGGCGATGCCGAGAAGAAGGAACAGCCCGTTCGCCGCGCCCGTGAGCATGCGATCCGCGTAGTTCAGCGATTCCAGAATGATCCTGTCGGTCTGGCCTTTCACCTCGCCGTCCCGCAGCGGCCTGCCGGCCAGCAGTTCCCCCACCGAGACCCCCAGCGCGTCCCCGAGGGGGGATAACAGGGATGTGTCGGGAAGGCCTTTCCCCGTCTCCCACCGGGACACGGCCTTGTCCGTCACCATGAGTTTTTCGGCCAGTTCCTTTTGCGTGTATCCTTTTTGCTTTCGCAGTTCGGCGATAAAACGGCCGGTCGCATCTGCATCCATGGGATCCGCCTCCTTCTGATACTATCCTACCGGATGAGCCCCGCGCGCGCAATCTATGGATCGTAGAGTGGGCAGTTTCGGCCGAAAATGGGCGGAGAGCCGGCCCGGGGCAAAGAAAGGGCAGGGCGGCATGCCGCCCTGCCCTTTCTGCGGGGGGAAAACGCCTCACCCCCGGGTGCCCTCGGTGGCGCTGTCGTGGCTCCAGCCCTGCAGGTCGGTGGGGGTCAGCCCCTGGGTGAAGGCCTCGCTGTTTTTAAAAGCCTCCCAGTCGGCCGCGGCCGCCCGGCTGCGGATGGCGGTGCCGTCCAGGTACTCGTCGCCCCAGGGGTTCGCCGGGTCGGGGTCGGTGGGGTCCCAGCCCCGCAGCGTCTCGTCCGCCGGGTCGATGTACAGGGTGCCCGGCTTGCCCATGGGGCCGGGGTTCTCGGCGTCGTCGTAGATCACCACCGGCGTGCCGATGGGGCAGTTCACATAGATCCAGCGCACGTCCGCCACCGCCAGCCGGATGCACCCCAGCGAGGCGGGGGTGCCCAGCTGGTTGAACTGGTCGTATTCCAGATCGTCCTTGTGCTGGGTGTAGTAGGGCACGCTGTGGAAGAGGTAGGGCCCGTCGATGCGGGTGGCGTACTGGCCGTAGCAGGGCCCTGAGAGCAGCCGCCAGTCGTAGCTCACCGGCGTGGAGAAGGTGCCCAGCGGCGTGTCCTCGCCGCCGCTGCACACCATGGCCATGTAGGGCACCGAGTAGCTGCCCGCGCCGTCATCGGCGTACACCGTCACGCAGCTGGCCGCCCGGTTCACGCAGACGAGGTAGGGATAGCCCTCCTGCACCGCGAAGGAAAAGCCCTCGAACCCCGGCTGGGCGGGCAGCCACTGGCGGAAGGCCGCCGCGGCCTCGGCCCAGGCGGCCTCCGGGTCCGGCGTGGCGGTGAGCGCGGGCACGGGGGTGGGGTCCGGCGCGGGCGCGGGGGCCGCCGGCGCGCCGGCGCAGCCCGCCAGCAGCGCAAGGCAGGCAAACAGCAAAAGCAGTCGTTTCATCAAAAAAGGTCCTCCAATCCGCGCCCGGCGGGGCGCTGTTCCCAGTGTAGCGCAAAGGGCCGCCCGGCGCAAGGGGCAGGCTTGACGCACAGTAAAAAGTATGCTAACATTAGGTGATTTAAGACGCAGGAAAGGGGCCGGCACACGATGACCCGTCGATTCGCACAGCATGGGAAGTTCGGTTTGCGCGCCGGCGTTTTTTCCGCGTTTCTGTTTTGACTTTTCCTTTTCGGGGGAAAAGTTTTTTTTTACCCAACCGGCGGCGAAGGGCCGCGAAAAACCGAAAGGAGCAAACTGCCCATGCTGCTGAAAAACGCGCGCCTGGCCGACGGGCGGCCGGTGGACGTCCTGGTGCGGGACGGCCGCATCGCCGCTTTGGGGCTGGAGCTGACCGCCGCGGGCGAGGAAGTGGTGGACTGCGCCGGCCGCACCCTGCTGCCCGCCTTTGTGGACCTGCACTGCCACTGGCGCACCCCCGGCTTTGAGTACAAGGAGGACATCGCCACCGGCTCCTCCGCCGCCGCCGCGGGGGGCTACACCTTCGTGAACCTGATGCCCAACACAAAGCCCGTCTGCTCCTCGGCGGACATCGCCCACCGGGTGATGGCCGAGGCCGAGCGGGTGGGCCTGTGCGGCGCGAACCAGACGGTGAGCATCACCGAGAACTTCGACGGCCACACCCTCGACCACCTCAAGACCCTGCCGGAGGACCTGAAGTTCATCACCGAGGACGGCAAGGGCGTGCAGTCCGGCGCGGTGATGGCCCGGGCCTTCGCCATCGCCGCCCAGCGGGGCCTGGTCATCATGAGCCACGCCGAGGACATGGACATCTCCCCCTGGGACTACCGGCTGGCCGAGAACATCGAGACGGTGCGCAACCTGCACCTGTGCGAATACTACGGCGCGCGGCTGCACATGTGCCATGTGAGCACCAAAGAGGCGGTGGAGGCCATCGGCGCGGCCCGGTGGAAAGGGGTGCCGGTGACCTGCGAGGTGACCCCCCACCATCTGTGGTTCGCCGATTTTGACTACCGGGTGAACCCGCCCATCCGCAAGCCGGACGACGTGGCCGCCCTCATCGAGGCCATCCGCCTGGGGGTGGTGGACGCCATCGCCACCGACCACGCCCCCCACACCGACCAGGAGAAGGCCGCCGGGGCCGCGGGCATGGTGGGCCTGGAGACCGCCTTCGGGGTGTGCTACACCAAACTCTGCAAAGAGAACGGCCTGCCCCTGGCCCGGCTGGCGGAGCTGATGAGCACCGCCCCCGCGGGCATCCTGGGCCTTTCCGACCACGGCCGGGTGGCGGTGGGCTTTGCCGCCGACCTGGCGCTGGTGGAACTGGACACCCCCTACACCGTGGACAAAAACGCCCTCCACTCCAAGAGCCACAACTGCCCCTACCACGGCACGCAGCTGTTCGGCCGGGTGGACATGACCCTCAAGGGCGGCCGCGTCACCTGGAAACGGTAATATAAAGCGTTATATTTCATTTATATATTACAAATTTAAAGGAGCGAAAGGGTTATGACGACCAACATGGACAAGCTGTACGAGGCGGTGGCCGCCCGCGGCCCGGTGTGCGTGGGGCTGGACACCGACTTTTCCTACCTGCCGGAGGGCTTTGCCAAACCGGAACTGACCGCCGGCGAGAACATCGTGCGGTTCAACAAGGCCATCGTGGACGCCACCAAGGACGTGGCGGGCTGCTTCAAGGTGCAGATCGCCTACTACGAGAGCCTGGGGCTGGACGGCATCCGCGCCTACAAGGAGACGCTGGACTATGTGAAGGCCGCCGGCATGCCGGTGATCGCGGACATCAAGCGGGGGGACATCGCCAAGACCGCCGAGATGTACGCCAAGGCCCACTTCGAGGGGGATTTTGAGGCCGACTTTATCACCTTGGCCCCCTACATGGGGCTGGATTCCATCCGTCCCTACCTGCCCTACGTCACCGGCGCGGGCAAGGGCCTGTTCGTGCTGGTGCGCACCTCCAACCCCGGCGCGAAGGATTTTGAGTACGAGATGCTGGCGGACGGCCGCCACGTCTACGACATGGTGGGCGACAAGCTGCACGAGCTGGGCCTCGAGTGCATGGGCGAGAAGGGCTATTCCAGCCTGGGCCTCGTGATCGGCGGCACCCACATCGAGGAGGCGGCCGAGATCCGCGCCCGCTACGAGGACAGCTTCTTCCTCATCCCGGGCTACGGCGCCCAGGGCGGCACCGCCGACGACATCGCCCGCTATCTCGATAAGCACAGCAACGGCGGCGTGGTGAACTCCAGCCGGGCGGTGCTGCTGGCCTACAAGAAACAGCCGGGCACCGCCTTCGACCAGGCGGCCCGGAACGAATGCGTCAAGATGAAGGAGGCCATTGCCCATGCCTGCAACAGCCTGTGAGGTCCGGGTGCTGGCCCACACCACCGTGGCGCCGAACATCCGGCTGCTGGCGGTGACCTGGCCCCGGGCGGACAAAGCCCCCCACGCGGGGCAGTTCTTCATGCTGCGCTGCTGGCCGGACACGGCGGCCCCGCTGCTCAGCCGGCCCGTCAGCGCCCACAGCTGGGACGCCGCCACCGGCACCCTGGAATTTCTGTATGAAGTGCGGGGCCAGGGCACCCGGCATCTGTCGGCCCTGGAACCCGGCGACATCCTGCTGCTCACCGGCCCCTCCGGCAACGGCTTTGACGCGGCGGCCGCCGCGGCCGCCGGCAGGGTGGCGGTGGTGGGCGGCGGCATCGGCACCGCGCCCCTCTACCAGCTGGTGCGGGAGCTGGCCGCCGCCGGCAAAAAGCCGGACCTCTACACCGGCTTTCGGGACGAGCCCTACGGCATCGGGCGCTTTTCGCCCCTCTGCGGCCGGGTGCATGTGGCCACCGACAGCGGCAAGGTGGGCTATCACGGCCTGGTCACCGGCATCCTCCACCCGGAGGAGTACGACCTGGTGCTCTGCTGCGGCCCCGAGCCCATGATGAAGGCGGTGGCCGCCAAGTGCGAGGCGGCGGGCGTCAAGTGCCTGGTGAGCCTGGAAAAGAAGATGGCCTGCGGCGTGGGGGCGTGCCTGGGCTGCACCTGCCACACCGCGGAAGGGCCGAAAAGCGTGTGCAAGCACGGCCCGGTGTTCGATGCGAAGGAGGTGTTCGGCCGGTGAGCGATCTGCATGTGGATCTTTTGGGCAAACGGCTGGCCGGGCCGGTGATCGCGGCCTCCGGCACCTTCGGCTACGGCGAGGAGTATGCCGACATGTTCGATCTGAAGGTCCTGGGCGGCGTCTGCTCCAAGGGTCTCACCCTGAACGGCAAATACGGCAACGAGGGCGAGCGCCTCTTTGAGACTTCGGCGGGCCTCATCAACTCCATCGGCCTGCAAAACCCCGGCGTGGGCCACTTCATCGCCGAAGAACTGCCCCGGATGCTGACCCTGGGCACCGCGGTGTTCGCGAACCTGGGCGGCGGGTCCGTCGAGGACTACGAGGAGGGCGCCCGGCTGCTGGACGCCACCGCTGTGGACTTCATCGAACTGAACATCAGCTGCCCCAACGTAAAACAGGGGGGCATCGCCTACGGCATCCGGCCGGACAGCGCCAAAGAGGTGGTGGGCCGGGTGCGGGCGGCCACCAAAAAGCCGCTGGTGGTGAAACTCAGCCCCCAGGCGGAGGACATCCCCCGCATGGCCGCCGCCTGCGTGGAGGCCGGGGCGGACGCGCTGAGCCTTGTGAACACCTTCCAGGCCTGCGCCATCGACATCGAGCGCCGCAGGCCGGTGTTCAACAACATCTTCGCCGGCCTCAGCGGCCCCGCCGTCAAGCCCATCGCTCTGCGGATGGTGTGGCAGGCGGTGGGCGCGGTGGACGTGCCGGTGATCGGCCTGGGCGGCATCACCACCGGAGCGGACGCGCTGGAGTTCATCATGGCCGGCGCCGCCGCCGTGCAGGTGGGCACCGCCAGCTTCATGGACCCCCGTGCCTGCGGGCGCATCACCGCCGAGATCGGCGCGTGGATGGACCGCCACGGCGTGAAGGACCTTTCCGAGATCCGGGGCTGCGCCCGGGCCTGAACACACAGAGAGATAAAGGAGCGACAAAGATGAGCAACGCAGTGGAGATTTTGAAAGAGTGCCAGGCCTTTCTGGAAGGCCATTTCCTGCTGAGCAGCGGCCGCCATTCCAGCGCCTACTGCCAGATGGCCTACCTGCAGCAGTACCCCGACAAGTGCGCCGCGGTGATGGCCCCGGTGGCGGACCAGCTGCGGCAACTGGACGTGGACGTGGTGGTGGGCCCCGCCATGGGCGGCATCGTCTACGCCTACGAACTGGGCCGCCAGCTGGGCAAGCGGGCCATCTTCACCGAGCGGGTGGACAATGTGATGACCCTCAAGCGCTTTTCCATCCAGCCGGGTGAAAAGTGCGTCATCGCCGAGGACGTGGTGACCACCGGCGTGTCCAGTCTGGAGACCAAGCGGGTCATCGAGGAGGCGGGCGGCGTGTGCCTGGGCATCGTCTGCGTGGTGGACCGCACCAAGGCGGACGCCCCCAGCCCCATCCCCATCCTGGCCAGCGCCGTGAAGCTGGACCTGCCCAACTACCTGCCGGAGGAGTGCCCCATCTGCGCCGAGGGCAAGCTGCCGCTGGTGCACCTGGGCAGCCGCAAGATGAAGGAGCAGGCAAAGCAGACCCTGTAAATCCCGCCCCGGCGCGCCGGGGCACGAGCGAGGCATTGGAATGAACAAATTCTGGGGGCATCTGTCCACCATCACCTATCACAAATGGCTGGTGTTTTGCTACTGCCGGCGGCTGGGCCTCTGGCGCCAGGGGCTGTGCCATGACCTGTCCAAATTCAGCCCGGCGGAGTTCTGGGTGGGGGTGAAGTACTTCCAGGGCAACCGCAGCCCCAACGACGCCCAGCGCAAAGCCGAGGGATGCAGCACCGCCTGGCTGCACCACAAGGGCCGCAACCGACACCATCTGGAATACTGGATCGACTATGACCCGGCGGGCACCGGCAACCTCATCGGCAACGAGATGCCGGTGAAGTATGTGGCGGAGATGTTCTGCGACCGGCTGGCCGCCAGCCGGGTGTATCTGAAGGACAAGTACACCGATTCCTCCGCCTGGGAGTATTACAGCCATGGGCGGGACCACTACATCCTCCACCCCAATACCCGCGCGCTGCTGGAAAAAATGCTGCTGCTGGTGCGGGATAAGGGGGAGGCGGAGGCCTTCCGCGTCATCCGGCGGGAGATTTTGCACCGCTGACTCTTGCGGACCGGACTGTGGGCCCGCCGCGAAACAGTTACGCCAAAACGGCCCGGGGCCCCGTTGCGCTCGCTGCGCAACGGGGCCCCGGGCCTTGTTCTGTTTTTGGGGCGGCTCCCGCGGGTCAGACGGTGGCCGGTTCCGCCGGGGCCTCGGCGGCCTGCGGTTCGGCGGGAGGTTCCATCCCGGCAGAAGCCGGCGCCGGGGCGGGGCTTGTCCCCTCGGCGGGGGCGGGCACGGCGGCCGGTCGGGGGGCCGTCTGTTCCGGGGCCTGCGCCACAGGCGCCGCGGCCGGGGCCTGCTGGCCGCCCGCGGCGGCCTTCTTCGCGGCGGGCTTCTTCGCCGTCGGCTTTTTGGCCGCCGGCTTTCTGGCGGGTTTCGCGGGGGCGGCGGGCTGCTCTGCCTGATCGCTCACCGGGGCGGGGGCTTCCTGCTCCGGCGCCTGGGCCGCGGGCGTTTCCGCCGGCGCGGCGGCTTTTTTCGCGGCGGCTTTTTTCGCGGCGGGCTTCTTTGCCGCCGGCTTTTTGGCCGCCGGTTTTTTGGCGGGCGCCGCGGGGGCGCTTTCCCCGGGGGCGGGGGCCGCCACGGCGGACGGGGCCTGCGCGGCTTCGGGCAGGCCGGTCTCCTGGGCGGCCCGCTCTGCCTGCACGGCAGCCGCCACCGCGGGCGGCATCTGCACCTCATCGGGCAGGCTCATCCCCTCCGCGCCGGGCGCGCCGGGCGCGCCGGCGTCGGGAGCTTCCGGCGGGACGCTCCTGGCAGCCGGGCCGCCGTCCTGAGCCCCGGCGGGGACAGCGGGAGCGGCCGGCGCGGCCTTCTTGGCGGCGGGGCGGCGCTTGCGGGCCGGGTGGGGGGCGGCGGGGTCCACCACGCAGTAGCTCTCCAGCAGCTGCTTGTAGAAGTCCACCGCCGGGGGCAGCGCCAGCACCGACAGGTTCTCGTTGGCCGCGTGGATGCTGGTGTGCTGCTGGTGGTTGATCTCCAGCGGGGCAAAGCGCAGGGCGTTGTCGGTCACGTCCTTGTAAAAGCGGGCGTCGGTGCCACCGGTCATCACATAGGGGCAGACGCTGTAGCCGGGGTAGACCTTGGCCATCGTCTCCTCCAGCAGCTTGAAGGGGGCGGCGCTGTAATCCGCCACCGGGGGCACCGCGTCCTGATAGATGACCTCGGTGTCCACCCGGTATTTTTGGGCGATCTTTGCCAAAATGCGGATGCTCTCATCGGTGGGCTGGTGGGGGATGCAGCGCATGTTGGCGGTGACGTAGGCCTCCTGGGGCAGCACGTTCAGCCCGTCGGAGCCCTTGGCGGTGGTGAAGGCGCAGGTGGTGCGCATCATCGCACCCGCCAGATGGTTGATGCGGGGCAGCACCAGGCACAGAAGCGGCTCAAACAGCCACAGGTTGCCCAGCACCAGCCGCATGCCGAAGTTCATGTTGGGGGCCATGCGGCGGAACATCTCCCGCAGGGTGGGGTCAAAGCGCGCCCGGAAGGGGTTGCGCTTTTCCACCCGGCAGATCAGCTTGGCCAGCCGCACCAGGGCGGTGTTGCGCCCGGGGGCGCTGGCGTGGCCGCCCTCGTCCTTTGCGGTGAGTTTCACGTCGACGTAGCCCTTTTCCACCACGCCCACCATGCCGTAGCGCCCGCGCACCCCGGCCATGGGGCCCTCCATGATCATGCCGCCCTCGTCCAGCAGCAGGCCCAGGTGCACCCCGTGCTCCTTGAGCCAGGCCGCGGTGGCGGGGGCGCCGTCGCCGCTCCACTCCTCGGTGCAGCTGGAAGCGATGTACACGTCGCACTCCGGCTTCCAGCCGCTCTCCAGCAGTTCCTCCACCGCCTGCATGATGCAGTAAAGGCTGCCCTTGGTGTCCACCGTGCCGCGGCCCCACACCGCCCCGTCGGCGATCTCGCCGGAGAAGGGCGGATGCTGCCACTCGCCCTCGGCGGCCACCACGTCCTGATGGCTCATCAGCAGGATGGGCGGCTTCTGGCCGGGGGCGGTGCCGGTGATCTTGTACAGCAGGCTGCCGTCGAACTCCATGATCTCCGCCCGGCGGTGCAGCCGGGGAAAGGTGCGCCGCAGCACCTTGTGGAAGGCGGCGAACTTGCGCCGGTCGGCCTGGTCCCGGCAGGAGACCGTCTCGCAGCGGACTAGGTTCGCCAGCGCCTCGGCATACCCCTGCGCCCGGGCCATGTCCGCCTCCGGGAACTGGGCGGTCACGGCGTCGGTGGGTTTCATCCGCGCCGCGCGCACCACGGCCACGGCAACGAGCGCCAGCACCAGCACCACAAGGGCGGCAATGCCCCACAGGATCCAGATGATGTTCATCAAAGACGCCTCCTCGCGAGGGGCGCGGCCTGCCGCGCCCGATGGTTTCCATACACAATCAGTATACCATAACAGTCGCCGCCGGGCCAGACCCTTTGCCCGCCCAGGAAAAATTTTTCATCCGCCCCGGCGCGGCTATTGACAAACGCCGGCGGCTGAAGTATCGTGATAGTGCAGTGGAGACCCCGCGGGCGCCGAACGCGCCGGAGGCCGCCGCTTTTCTTGATTTTGGAGGGTGGTCAATGAACGGCAACATCACAGGCGGGGTCATCTGGAAACAGATCCTTCTGTTCTTCTTCCCCATCTGGTTCGGCACCTTTTTTCAGCAGCTCTACAACACCGCCGACGCGGTGATCGTGGGCAACTTTGTGGGCAAGGGGGCGCTGGCGGCGGTGGGCACCACGGCGGTGGTGCAGAACCTGCTGGTGGGCTTCTTTGTGGGGGTGGCCAGCGGCGCTTCGGTGGTCATCAGCCAGTATTACGGCGCGCGCCGGGGCAAAGAGGTGCAGCGGGCGGTGCACACCGCCATGGCCATGGCCCTTTTGGGGGGCGTGGGCATCATGGTCATCGGCCTGGCGGCCAGCCGCTGGGCGCTGTCCATCATGAACACCCCCGCCGACGTGATGGAGGACGCGGTGCTCTACCTGCGCATCTGCTTTCTGGGCATGGTGCCCAGCCTCATTTACAATATGGGCACCGGCATTTTGCGGGCGGTGGGCGACTCCAAGCGCCCGCTCTACTTCCTCATCTGCGCCAGCCTCACCAACATCGTGCTGGACGTGGTGCTGGTGGCCATCCTGGGCATGGGGGTGGCCGGCGCGGCGCTGGCCACCGTGGCCAGCCAGTGCGTGTCGGCCTACATGACGGTGATCAGCCTCACCCGCACCACCGCCTGCTACCGCTTTGTGCCCTCCTATCTGCGGCTGGACGGGGAGATGGTGGGCAAGATCGTGCGCATCGGCCTGCCGGCGGGGCTGCAGTCGGTGATGTACTCGCTGTCCAACAGCGTGGTGCAGGCCTCCATCAACAGCTTCGGCACCGACGTGGTGGCCGCCTACACCGCCTACGGCAAGATCGACAGCGTCTTCTGGATGACCATGAACTCCTTCGGCCTGTCCATCACCACCTTTGTGGGGCAGAACTTCGGCGCCGGCCAGTACGACCGGGTGAAGAAGGGGGTGCGCCAGTGTGTGCTGATGGCCTTTGTGGCCACCGGCGCGCTGATGGCCTTCACCCTGGCCTTCGGCAGCGCGCTGTTCCGCCTCTTCGTGCAGGACGTGCCGGTGATCCGGCAGGGGGTGGAGATCCTGCACTATGTAGTGCCCTTCTGGCCCACCTATGTGCTCATCGAGATCCTCAGCGGCTCGGTGCGCGGCGCGGGCGACTCCCTCATCCCCATGATCATGACCAGCATCGGCGTCTGCGTCACCCGCATCCTCTGGGCGGTCACGGTGGTGGCTACCGTCTGGCACAGCCTCATCGGCGCGCTGGCCTGTTACCCCCTCAGCTGGAGCCTGACCAGCCTGCTCTTCCTGGTCTACTACCTCCAGGGCGGCTGGCTGCGCCGGCGCATCCGCGTCCGGGAGGAGGGCCAAAGCGGGCAGCCGGCCTGAAAAGCCAGGGGCCGCCCGCAAAACAGCCCTGCCGGAAAAAGACGATGAACAACGAAAAACCCGCCGTTTCCTGCCGATGGCCGGCCGGAAACGGCGGGTTTTTTGTGATGGGGGAAAAGAGCTCAGAAGGATTCCGCAAGGGCGATCCCGGTCCCGGCTTCAAAGGCGTCCGCCCATTCTTTGTCGCGATAGAAAACGATGCATTCCTGGTATCCGTCCCCGGTAAAAAACAGCTGCTTGCCGGTGTTGCGCGCCCGGATGATCCCGCTCAGTTCGTTTGCCAGCCGCGGGTTGAACCAGTCGTTTTGCATCTCTGTCTCCAGGGTGAATTCTTCCCCCCGCCATGCAAAGGTGACCGTCCGCCGGCCGGTCCCTTTCTCCCAGTCCACCCGGCTGGTGTCCTCCCGGATGTTTTCAAAGGCGAGCTCTTCCGGGGCCAGGGAGCAAACGCCGGCCAGGAAAAGGGTGTACATCCTTTCCAGGTCGGAGACCTCCATATCGAAGGCGTACACGCCGTTTCGGGAAGGCGCCCATGCCATCGCGTCAGGGTCATATCCGCCCTCTCCCAGCGCCGTCAATAAGGCGGTGCCCTTGCTGAGCGATACCTCCGGCGGCAGCGTGCTGAAACTCTGTTCCAGCCTTTCCGTCAGCTGGGGGCTCGCTCCCTGTATGCCGTATCGGCTGAAAACGTCCGCAAACTCCGCAAACGTCTCGGGCACCTTCGCGCCGGCGCGCGCGCGACCTTCAGACCCGCAGCCGCAGAAACAGAACGGGGCCAGCAGGAGCAGGGACAACCCCTTTTTCATGGGAACAGCACCTCCTTCCGTGTTCGGGAAAAACCTCTTTCATTTCTTATTGTACACCGCGCCCCGCGGGAATGGAAGGGGCGCGCCGGCCCAGCCCGCGCCCGCAGGGCGGCGAAGGATGTGCGGGCCGACCGAACCGGGCGGAAAAGCGGGGCGCGTCTGCCCAAATAGAGAACCGCCCGCGCAAAAAGGCCCCGGCGCTGGGAAGCGCCGGGGCTGTTTCATGTATAAACGCTTATTTCTGCTCCAGGGTCTTGGAGAAGCTGTCCTTCAGGGTCACCGCCCGGTTGAACACGCCCGGGTTCTTGGAGTCGGCGGTGAAGTAGCCCATCCGCACGAACTGGAAGGTCTCGCCGGGCTTGGCCTCCGCGAGGCAGGCCTCCAGCTTCGCGCCGGGCAGGGCCCTCACGCTCTCCGGGTTCAAGAAGTCCTTGTAGTCCGCGCCCTCGGGCAGTTCGCCCATGTTCTCCTGGGTGAACAGCTTGTCATACAGGCGCACCTCGGCGTTTACCGCGTGGGCGGCGCTCACCCAGTGGATCGTGCCCTTGACCTTGCGGCCGTCGGCGGGCATGCCGTTGCCGGTCTCCAGGTCCGCGGTGCAGCGCAGTTCGGCCACCTGGCCGGCTTCGTCCAGGATCACCTCGTTGCACTTCACGATATAGGCGCCCATCAGCCGCACCTCGCCGTCCGGCTTGAGGCGCTGGAACTTGGGCGGGGGCACCTGGGCGAAGTCGCTGCGCTCGATGTAGAGTTCGCCCGAGAAGGCCACCTTGCGGGTGGAGTCGTCGCCGGCCGCCTTGTTGGGGTTGTTGGGGATGTCGAAATATTCCACCTTGCCGGCGGGGTAGTTGGTGATGGTCAGCTTGATGGGGTCGGTCACCGCCATCCGCCGCGGGGCGGACAGCTCCAGTTCGGTGCGCAGGCAGTGCTCCAGCAGGCGGTAGTCCACCAGGCTGTACACCTTGGACACGCCCGCCTTCTTCACGAACTCAAAGATGCTGGAGGGGGTGTAGCCCCGGCGGCGCAGCCCGCAGAGAGTGGGCATGCGGGGGTCGTCCCAGCCGTCCACGATGTTCTTTTCCACCAGCTCCCGCAGATAGCGCTTGCTCATCACCGTGTTGGACACGTTCAGCCGCGCGAACTCCCGCTGGATGGGGAAGGGCCCCAGATGCAGGTTGTCGATGACCCACTCGTACAGCGGCCGGTGGTTCTCAAACTCCAGGCTGCACATGCTGTGGGTGATGCCCTCGATGGCGTCCTGGATGGGGTGGGCGAAGTCGTAGAGCGGGTAGATGCACCAGGCGTCGCCCTGGCGGTGGTGATGGGCGTGGACGATGCGGTAGATGGCCGGGTCCCGCAGGTTCATGTTGGGGCTGGCCATGTCGATCTTGGCCCGCAGGGTGCGGCTGCCGTCGGCAAACTCGCCGGCGCGCATCCGGCGGAACAGGTCCAGGTTCTCCTCCACCGAGCGGTCCCGCCAGGGGCTCGGCCGGCCCGGCTCGGTGAGGGTGCCCCGGTACTCCTGCATCTGCTCCCGGGTCAGGTCGCACACATAGGCCTTGCCCTCTTTGATGAGCTGCTCGGCGTACTGATAGCACTGCTCAAAGTAGTCGCTGCCGTAAAAGATGCCGCCGCTCGGGATGGCACCCAGCCAGCGCAGGTCCTCCTCGATGCTCTTGACGTACTCCTCATCCTCCCGCACGGGGTTGGTGTCGTCGTAGCGCAGGTTGAACTTGCCGCCGTAGGCGGTGGCGATGCCCCAGTTGATCCAGATGGCCTTGGCGCTGCCGATGTGCAGGTAGCCGTTGGGCTCCGGCGGGAAGCGGGTGTGGATCTCCTTCACCCGGCCGGCGGCCAGGTCGGCGTCGATGATCTCGGTGAGAAAGTTGCTGGGCTTTTCCATGATCTTGCCCCTCCTAAAAGGTATATCCGAGCGCCGGCGGAGCCGGCGGCCCACTATCTGTATTATTCTACAGGATTTTTGCCGTGAATGCAACATAAAAGCGGCCCGCGCCGGCGCGGGAATTGACAAAAAACCCGGTTGTATGGTACTTTATTACAGATACTGGGGCAGTGGGCCGTTTTGGCCCGCTACCCGAGAAAGCGGGTCTGCCATTCCATGTTTTCAAAACAGAAGATTTTTTCCCGGGAGTTCGCGGTCTGGGCGCTGCTGCTCAACCTGGGGCTGTTCCTCACGGCGGCGGGCATCCACCTGTTCAAGACCCCCAACCACTTCGCCATGGGCGGCACCAGCGGCGTGTCCATCATCCTGGCCAGCCTCTTCCCCAACCTGAACGTGGGCGGCGCGCTGTTCCTCATCAACGCCGCCCTGGTGGCGCTGGGCCTTGTGTTCCTGGGGGCGAAGACCATGGGGGTGACCATCTACTCCTCCTTTGCCCTGTCGGCCTTCGTGTCGCTGCTGGAAAAGGTGTACCCCATGCACGGCCCCTTCACCGACGACACCTTCCTGGAACTGTGCTTTGCGGTGGCCCTGCCCGCCATCGGCAGCGCCATCGTCTTCAATGTGGGCGCCTCCACCGGCGGCACCGACATCGTGGCCATGATCCTGGCCAAGTACACCGGCCTGGAGGTGGGACGGGCCCTGCTGGTGAGCGACGTGGCCATCGCCGTCTGGGCGGGGGGGCTCTACGGCGTGGCCACCGGCCTGTACTGCCTGCTGGGCACCTTTGCCAAGGCCTTTGTGGTGGACGGCATGATCGAGAGCTTCAACCAGCGCAAGGTCATCACCGTCATCACCTCTCACCCGGAGGACCTGAAGGCCTTCATCCTGGAAAAGCTGAACCGCAGCGCTACCGTCTACACCGCCCGGGGCGCCTACACCGGCAGGGAGGAACAGGTGTACACCACCGTGCTCACCCGGCGGCAGGCGGTGGCCCTGCGCAACCATCTGCGCCGGGCGGACCCCACCGCCTTCCTCACCATCGTCAATTCCTCCGAGATCGTGGGCAAGGGCTTCCGGGCGCTGTGAGCGGGGATGGCAACATCCCCCAACTTCAAACATTTTTCAAAATTCCCTGTTATAATCATAATGTTTACTGTTTTTTCGCGGCCCGGCCCCCGGGGCCGGGCCGCGTCTTACCAAGGAAAGAGGAGATCAAATGCGCGTTGGTCTGGACATTGGTTCCACCACCATCAAATGCGTGGTGCTGAATGACGCCGGCGAGGTGGTCTTTGACACCTACGAGCGCCACGGCAGCCACATCACCGAAAAGGCCGCGGAGATTTTGCGGCGGGTGCACACCGAGCAGCTGGAGGGGCGCACCGCTTACCTTGCCATCTCCGGCTCGGCGGGCATGGGCCTGGCCGAGAGCTGCGGCGTGCCCTTTGTGCAGGAGGTGTTCGCCACCCGGGTGGCGGCCAAGCGCCTGGTGCCGGACACCGACGTCATCATCGAGCTGGGGGGCGAGGACGCCAAGATTCTCTTCCTCACCGGCGGCACAGAGGTGCGGATGAACGGCAGCTGCGCCGGCGGCACCGGGGCCTTCATCGACCAGATGGCCACCCTGCTGAAGATGAGCCCGGAGGAGCTGAACGCCGCCGCGGCCACCGCCCAGCGCACCTACACCATCGCCAGCCGCTGCGGCGTGTTCGCCAAGAGCGACATCCAGCCCCTGATCAACCAGGGCGCGGCGGCGGGGGACATCGCCGCCTCCATCTACGGCGCGGTGGTGAACCAGACCATCGCCGGCCTGGCCCAGGGGCGGGCCATCAAGGGCAACATCCTGTATCTGGGCGGGCCCCTCACCTTCAACAGCGTGCTGCGCCAGACCTTCGACAAGACCCTGGGGGTCACGGGCCTGTGCCCGGAGCACAGCCTGCACTTTGTGGCCCTGGGCGCGGCTTTCTACGCCGACAAGGAGTTCAACCTGGCCCAGGTGGCCGACGCGGTGGAGGCCGGCGCCGGCAAGGGCAGCTGGGCCAGCGAGCCGCCCCTGTTTGCCAGCAAGGAGGAGTACGAGGCCTTCCACGCGCGGCATCTGAAGGCCAGCGTGCCCCATCTGCCCTTTGCCGCCGACTGCGGCCCGGTGCACATCGGCATCGACTCCGGCTCCACCACCGTGAAGCTGGCGGTCATCGACCAGAACGCGAACCTTCTGTTCACCAGCTACCAGCCGAACCTGGGCAACCCGGTGCCGCTGGTGAAAGAGGTGCTGGAAAAGCTCTACGCCGACCATCCGGGCCTGGAGGTGGCCAGCGTCACCACCACCGGCTACGGCGAGGCGCTGATCCAGCACGCCTTCAACGCCGACGCCGGCGTGGTGGAGACGGTGGCCCACTTCACCGCCGCCCGCCATTTCCTGCCCGAGGTGGACTTCATCATCGACATCGGCGGCCAGGACATGAAGTGCTTCAAGATCGAGGACGGCGCCATCAGCGACATCTTCCTGAACGAGGCATGCTCCTCCGGCTGCGGCAGCTTTCTGCAGACCTTCGCCGAAGCCCTGGGCTACGACGTGAAGGAGTTTTCGGCCCTGGGCCTCTTTGCCGACCGCCCGGTGGACCTGGGCAGCCGCTGCACCGTGTTCATGAACTCCAGCGTCAAGCAGGCCCAGAAGGACGGCGCCTCCATCCAGAACATCTCGGCGGGCCTTTCCATCAGCGTGGTGAAAAACGCCCTCTACAAGGTCATCCGCGCCTCCAGCCCCGAGGAGCTGGGCCGGCACATCGTGGTGCAGGGCGGCACCTTCTACAACGAGGCGGTGCTGCGGGCCTTTGAAAAGGAGATGGGGGTGGAGGTCATCCGGCCGGACATCGCCGGCCTGATGGGCGCCTTCGGCGCGGCCCTCCACGGCCTTGCCACCGCAAAACCCGGCCAGAAGAGCACCGTGCTGGGCCCCGAGGAACTGGCCGGCTTCAGCCAGACCACCCGCACCGTGCAGTGTAACGGCTGCACCAACCACTGCCAGCTCACCGTGAACACCTTCGCCGGCGGGCGGCGGCTCATCAGCGGCAACCGCTGCGAGCACCCGGTGAGCGGCGGGGCCGCCGGCGGCGACGACGCCCTCAACCTCTACCGCTACAAGCAGAATCTGCTGGCTTCCTACAAGCCGGCGGAGGGCCCCCGGGGCCGCATCGGCATCCCCTTGTGCCTGAACATGTACGAGCTGCTGCCCTTCTGGCACGCCTTCTTCACCTCCCTGGGCTTTGCCGTCATCACCAGCCCGGTGAGCGACCGGGCCCTCTACACCGCCGGCCAGGCCAGCATCCCCAGCGACACCGTCTGTTTCCCCGCGAAACTGGCCCACGGCCACATCAAGGCCCTCAGCCAGATGGGCGTGGATGCCATCTTCTACCCCTGTATGAGTTACAACATCGACGAGCAGCTGGGCGACAACCACTACAACTGCCCGGTGGTGGCCTATTACCCCGAGGTGCTGGAGGTGAACTGCCCCGAACTGGCGGATATCCCCTTCATCGACGACTTCGTGGGCCTGCACCGGCCGGCGGACTTTAAAAACAAAATGTATTTTATCCTTAAAAAATACTTTAAGGATATCTCCAAGGGGGAGGTGACCCGGGCCGCCGACCTGGGCTACGCCGAGTACCGCGACCATATGCAGCGCCTGCGGGACAAGGGCGCCGAGATCATCGCCGCGGCCCGGGCGGCGGGCAAGCGGATCATCGTGCTGGCGGGCCGGCCCTACCATGTGGACCCGGAGGTGAACCACGGCATCGACGGCCTGATCTGCCAGCACGGGGCGGCGGTCGTCACCGAGGACAGCGTGGCCTGGCACGAGCACAAATTCCCCACCACCGTGCTCAACCAGTGGACCTATCACTCCCGGCTGTACGCGGCGGCCAAATACTGCACCACCCAGAAGGACATGGACCTGGTGCAGCTGGTGAGCTTCGGCTGCGGGGTGGACGCCATCACCACCGACGAGACCCGCAGCATCCTGCAGGCGGGGGGCAAGCTGTACACCCAGCTGAAGATCGACGAGATCACCAACCTCGGCGCGGTGAACATCCGTCTGCGCAGCCTCTTCGCCGCGCTGGACGAGAAGGACAGAAAGGGGGAGTGAACCGATGGAAAACGCGCTGAATTACCCGCGCTTTACGCCGGAAATGAAAAAGACCCACACCATCCTCATCCCCAACATGGCCCCGGTGCAGTTCACCCTGCTGCAGGCGGCCCTGGAGAAGGAGGGCTACCGCACCGAGATTTTGGGCAACTGCGGCAGCCAGGTGGCCCAGCTGGGCCTCAAGTATGTCCACAACGACACCTGCTACCCGGCGCTGCTGGTCATCGGGCAGTTTTTGGACGCGCTGAACAGCGGCAAGTATGACCTGGACCACACCGCCCTGCTCATCACCCAGACGGGCGGCGGCTGCCGGGCCTCCAACTACATCCACCTGCTGCGCAAGGCGCTGGCCCGGGCGGGTTACGGCCACATCCCGGTGGCCAGCCTGAACTTCTCGGGCCTGGAGAAGGACTCCGGCTTCCAGATGACCTTGCCCCTCTTGAAAATGGCGCTGGCGGCCATCGTCTACGGCGACCTTTTGATGACGCTGCGCAACCAGACCGCCCCCTACGAGAAGGAAAAGGGCGCGGCCGAGGCTCTCACGAACAAATGGCTGGGCCGCCTGCGGGAGGATTTCCTCAAAGGCCGCAACATCTCGGCGGGGGCGATGAAAAAGCTGTTCCCCGCCATCGCCGCCGACTACGCCGCCATTCCCGTGGAGCGGACGCCCAAGGTGAAGGTGGGCGTCGTGGGCGAAATTTACGTCAAGTATTCCCCCTTGGGCAACAACCGGCTGGAGGAGTTCCTGGCCGGCGAGG
The DNA here is from genome assembly GCA_019118765.1 of Candidatus Allofournierella merdavium. Taxonomy (GTDB): domain Bacteria; phylum Bacillota; class Clostridia; order Oscillospirales; family Ruminococcaceae; genus Allofournierella_A; species Allofournierella_A merdavium. The sequence goes on from DWYI01000044.1 coordinate 38,719, forward strand.
GGTGCGAGGTGAACCTGCCGGGCCTGTTGGGCTTCGTGCAGTACTGCATCAGCAACATGGGTGACACCGTGCGCTTTTACGGCGGCTCCAGGGCCGCCGTCTGGGGCGCCGAGGCGCTGCTGAAGTACATGGACGGCATCGAGCGGGCGTCGGGCGCCGCCATGAAGGCGGCGGGCTTCCACGCCCCCGCGCCCTTTTTGGAACTGCGCACCATGGCCGACGGCATCATCAGCCGGGGCAACAAGATGGGCGAGGGCTGGCTGCTCACCGCCGAGATGGTGGAGCTGGTCACCAGCGGCTACGAGAACATCGTCTGCGCCCAGCCCTTCGGCTGCCTGCCCAACCACATCTGCGGCAAGGGCATGATCAGCCGCATCCGGGCCATCTATCCCCAGGCCAACATCACCTCCATCGACTACGACCCCAGCGCCACGCCGGTGAACCAGGAGAACCGCATCAAGCTGATGCTCAGCGTGGCCAAGGAACGGCTGGACGAGGCCGCCCACGCCCCCGCCGCCCCTGTCCCCTCCCTGGAGGAGCCGGTGCACACGGGCGAAAAGGCCGTGCCGGCCTATCTGTAAAAACAAAAAGCGGGGCGGGCGTTTCGTCCGCCCTGCCCTGTGTGAGAGGAACGAGAGACATGGCCCAACTGATCGTATTTGACATGGAGTGGAACATGGGCTACGCGCCCAGGACCTTCCGTTACCAGGGCGCCGAGCAGACGCTGCGGGGGGAGATCATCCAGATCGGCGCGGCGAAGGTGGAGGGCGGAAAGATCACCGACACCTTCACCGTGACCATGCGGCCCAAGATCTTCCCCAAGCTCCATCACCATGTGGCCAAGGTCACCGGACTCACCCAGAAGGACCTGGCGGCGGGGGTGCCCATCCCCGAGGGGCTGCGCCGCTTCATGGACTGGTGCGGCCCCGACGCCGCTCTGGGCGAGTGGGGGCAGGACGACGTGCCGGTGCTCAAGCAGAACCTGGTGCTGGCGGGGCTGGACGAAAGCTGGCCCCACCGCTGGTACGACCTGCAGCGGGCGTTCCTCAGCCAGCGGCCCCGGGCCGAGGGGGAGAGCATGACGCTGGAGAGCGTGGTGGAGCGGCTGGGCATCGAGAAGGAGGAGGCCTTCCACGACGCGCTGGCGGACGCGGTGTACACCGCGAAGGTGTGCTCCTTCATCGACCTGGACAAGGCCCTGGCGGAGTACCCCGATGAAGAGGAGCAGCTGCGCACCCTCACCTGCCCGGAGGGCAGCCGCCGGCGGGATTTCACCCTCTGGCGGGGCTACGCCGACGGCGAGGTGTGGCTGGCCAGCGAGGAGATGCGCCGGGCCAAGTGCCCCGAGTGCGGCGCGCCCCTTGTGCCCGACGAGGGGGACTGGTGGCTGCGCAAGGGCAACAACAGCCTCTACTCCATGGGCCATTGCGCCGCCCACGGGCCGGTGCTCATCTGGCTGCGGCGGATGCGCTCGGACGGGCTGCACCACACCTTTGCCCGGGCCACCGAGCCGGCGGACGAGGCCCAGGCCGCCCGCTGGGCCAAGGAAAAAAAGGCCGCCATCGCCCGGGCGAAGCGCCGGGCGGAAAAGGAGGCGGCGGAGGCCGCCGAGCGGGTGAAAAACGCGGGACGGTAAAAGAAAGCAGCGCGGAATGGTCGGAGAAGACCATTCCGCGCTGCTTTTGTTTGGATTATTTTTGTTCTTTCAGTCGTTTGTCCCTGCGAAGGGTCTCCTTGGCGGCTTTGAGCAGATCGGTGAGAATGCGGATTTCATAGTCGTCGCAATCCTCCAAAAGCAGTTGGGCCTCCCGGGAGAAAACCTCCTTCGAGCGGATCACGCTGTCGCAGAGAAACTCGTCCACCGTGACGTCCAGCGCATTCGCCAGCGAAACCGCCATCGGCAGGCTCAGCTTGGTATTGCCGGTCTCGATGTTGCTCATGTGGGTAACTGAAAGCCCCGCCTTTTCTGCCAGGGCCTCCTGGGACAGGTCCGCCCGTATCCTTGCGATTTTCACCCGCTTGCCGATCGCCTTGTAATCCAGTTCCATTGTTAACCCCTTATCGTATGGCTTCTTGATTGATTCCTCCCTTATTGTAAAGTGACCGGTTTTGATGTATAATAAATCAAGTAAATATAAAATTTATATAGTTTAATTTATCTCAAATTTAGGGGTCGACTTTCAACCTTAAAGAAAGGCAGGGCGGCGAAGATGATTTGCACCTTTGCGGGGCACAGGGAGGTCTTCGGCCTCAGTCAATGGCCAGTGGTCGAGGCATTGGAAACGTTGCTTTCAACGGAACAGGAGTTGATCTGCTATGAGGGCGGTATGGGAGAATTTGACCGCCTTTGTGCCTGCGCAGTCCGCACGCTGAAATCCAGGCACCAGGACAAAAGAATACGGCTGATTCTGGTGCTGCCATATATGTACCAGCGCCTGAATACCGATGGGGAATACTACCGAAAGAATTTTGACGAGGTGATCGTTCTCCATGAACTCGCACAAGTTCATTACAAAAAGGCCGTCACTGCCCGCAATCGCTGGATGGTAGACCAGGCGGACCAACTGATCGCCTTGGTCTGGCGGGAGCATGGCGGCGCCTGGCAAACCCTGCAGTACGCGCAGCGCCGCGGAAAGCACATCGTCTCCATCAAACGAAAAGAAAACGCGCCGGACGGGGCATAAAGCCGCCGTCCGGCGCGTTTTTTAACAGAATGGATTCACAGTAAGCGATTTGTCAAGGGTTTTTCCCCCTGAAAAGCACACATTTTGAAAGAGAGGGGCTTAAGCCCCTCTTGGCCACCATAAAGCACTGAAGCTGGTAGCACCGAAGCCGATCCCTTGACGGCTCCCAGCTTCGGTGCTACCAGCAGGACGTGGGCCCGCTGGAGCGTCCCCCTCGGAGAGCGCACGGCTGCCGTCAGGCAGTACCTCCGCCCGCTTGCGGGTGGTGAGTAAGTGCGCCCTAGGTATAATTACTTTCTGGCCAGGGACAACTTGAAAGCGATTTCCTTTATGTGTTATAATTAAGAACAAACAGGGCAACAAATCAGAAGTTGTGGAGGCGGCCATTTATGAAAAATAAAATTTTCAAATATATTGGATTGGAAGTTCTTTTATTGCTTGCTTTGATGCTATGTGGAACTATTGTTGTAAAAATATTCAATGTTGCGCTGAAATTGCAGTTTGAAAGCATAGGGACTACAGGGTTTATCGCAGGATTATGCGCTTGGCTTATATTGTTGATTGGCTGGGGCATAAAAGCAGCTAAAGCAAAAAGGAACAAGTAACTTCCCATTTGTCGGGGGGCCGAATAAGATGGGGCATGGCGCTTCCCGTAGCGCCATGCCCCGTTGCATATATGACTCCTTTCCCTCTGCTGGTTATCACTTTTGCCACAAATGAACCGTCAGCCGATGTAATGTAGTAGGTAGCGTAAACCACCCTTTATACAGTAACTCCCACATAGAACAGCATGGTGCTGTAGCTGGGCAGGGGCCAGTAGTCGCTGCCGCAGACGGCCTCCGCCGCGTCGGCGGCGGCGCGCAGCGCCTGCATGGCGGGCAGCACCTGGTCGTGGTAGGCCCGGGCCTCCGCCAGCGCGTCGGTCAGGGCCTCGGCGGCCTCCACCTGGGCCTCCAGCCGGTCGGCGGCGTCGCTCATGGCGTCGGTGTAGTTGGTCAGCTGGCGCAGGGCCTTCTCCTCCGCCTTGCAGCTGATGCCGGGGCAGGCGGCCTGCTTTGCGGCGATGCCGTTTGCCAGGTCGGTCATGCAGGCGCAGGCGGCGGGCACCAGCTGGCGGCGGGTCATCTCCAGCATGGTTCCCGCCTCGATGTGCCGCACCTTGGCGTAGTTTTCCAGCTTCACCTCGTAGCGGCTGCGGGCCTCGGTCTCGCTGAGCACGCCCATCATGCGGAACAGCTCCAGGTTCTTCGGCTGGATCATCGCCGCCAGCGCGTCGGCGGCGGCGGGGGTGGAGGCAAGGCCCCGGCGGGCGGCCTCCTCCTCCCACTCCTTCGAGTAGCCGTTGCCGTTGAAGATCACCCGCTTGTGGTCCCGGATGGTGCGCTTGACCAGGGCGATCACGGCGGTGTCAAAGTCTTCGGCCCGCTCCAGTTCGTCGGCGTAGCCCTTCAGCTCCTTGGCCACCGCCGTGTTCAGCACGGTGTTGGCGTCGGACATGTTGGCGGAGGAGCCGGGCATCCGGAACTCGAACTTGTTGCCGGTGAAGGCGAAGGGGCTGGTGCGGTTGCGGTCGGTGGTGTCCTTGGCGAACTTGGGCAGCACGTCCACCCCCAGGTCGATCTTGGCGGCTTTGGGGGCCACATACTCGCTGTCGGAGGCGATGGCGTCCAGAATGGCGGCCAGGTCGTCGCCCACGAACACCGACACGATGGCCGGAGGCGCCTCGTTGCCGCCCAGCCGGTGCTCGTTGCCCGCCGAGGCGATGCACATCCGCAGCAGATCCTGGTACTCGTCCACCGCCCGGATGACGGCGGCGAAGAAGATGAGGAACTGGAGGTTGTCCATGGGGGTGTCGCCGGGGTCCAGCAGGTTCATGCCGGGGGTGCTCAGCGACCAGTTGTTGTGCTTGCCCGAGCCGTTGACCCCCTCGAAGGGCTTCTCGTGCAAAAGGCACTCCAGACCGTATTTGGGGGCGATGCGGCGCATCATCTCCATGGTCAGCAGGTTGTGGTCCACCGCCACGTTGCACCGGTCAAAGAGGGGGGCAAGCTCGTGCTGGGCGGGGGCAACCTCGTTGTGCTTGGTCTTGGCCGCCACCCCCAGCTTCCACAGTTCGGTGTCCAGTTCGTGCATGAAGGCGCTCACCTCGGTGCGCAGCGCGCCGAAGTAGTGCTCTTCCAGCTCCTGCCCCTTGGCGGGGGCCGCGCCGAAGAGGGTGCGCCCGGTGAGGATCAGGTCCTCCCGCTGCTCGTAGTGCTCCTTCTTGACGAGGAAATACTCCTGCTCCAGGCCCACGGTCACATCCACATGGGCGATGTCCTTGCCGAACAGCTTCAGAATGCGGCAGGCCTGGTCGCTCACCGCCTTCATGCTGCGCAGAAGGGGCGTTTTCTCGTCCAGCGCCTCGCCCGTCCAGCTGCAGAAGGCGGTGGGGATGCACAGGGTGCCGTCCTTCACAAAGGCGTAGCTGGTGGGGTCCCAGGTGGTGTAGCCCCGGGCCTCGGCGGTGGCGCGCAGGCCGCCGGAGGGGAAGCTGGAGGCGTCCGACTCGCCCCGCACCAGCTCCTTGCCGGAGAACTCCATGATGGCGGTGCCGTCCTTCATGGGGCTGATGAAGCTGTCGTGCTTTTCGCTGGTGATGCCGGTGAGGGACTGGAACCAGTGGGTGTAGTGGGTGGCGCCCTTCTCGATGGCCCAGTCCCGCATGAAGCTGGCCACCACGTTGGCCAGCTCAATGTCCAGGGGCTG
>DWYI01000045.1 GCA_019118765.1 Candidatus Allofournierella merdavium
GTCGCCGCTGCCCAGGATGACCACCCGGCGGCCCACCATGTAGCCCTCCATGTTGAGGAAGCGCTGGGCCGCCCCGGCGGTGAACACGCCGGCGCACCGCTCGCCGGGGGTGCTGATGGCGCCCCGGGTGCGCTCCCGGCAGCCCATGGCCAGCACGATGGTCTTTGTCTCCAGCACCATGTAGCCGTCGGCGCCGTTGATGGCGTGCACCTGATGGGGCGCGCCGTCCTCGCCCGGCACCACCTGAAGCACCATGGTGTCCAGCTTGACCTGCACGCCGGTGGCCTTCAGCATGTCGATGTAGCGCCCGGCATACTCCGGGCCGGTGAGCTCTTCCTTGAAGCGCTGCAAACCGAAGCCGTTGTGGATGCACTGGTTCAGAATGCCGCCCAGTTCCTTGTCACGCTCCAGCACGAGGATGTTCTTCACGCCCTCGTCCCAGGCTTTGCAGGCGGCGGCAAGGCCCGCAGGGCCGCCGCCCACCACGATCAGATCATACATTTGCGTTCCCTCCCGTCTTGGTCCTGCCCGTCAGGATGGTGCTGCCCGCCTGTTCCAGCAGCACTTCGGCCTGGTCCAGCCCCAGCTCCCGGGCGATGATCTCCTGCACCCGCGGGCCGCAGAAGCCGCCCTGGCAGCGGCCCATGCCCGCGTTGCACCGGCGCTTGACGCCGTTGATGGACCGGGGCGGGATGGGGCTGTGCAGCGCCGCCACGATCTCCCCCTCGGTCACGGTCTCACACCGGCAGACCACCCGGCCGTAGCGGGGGTCTTTGCGGATGAGTTCGTTCTTTTCCTCGGCGGAGAGCTCCTTGAAGACGATGTGCTCCCGCTTGTCCTGGAAGGAGGGGTCGGGCTCCAGGGTCAGGCCGTCCGCCGCCAGCATTTCCGCCGCCAGTCTGGCGATGGCCGGCGCGCTGGAAAGGCCCGGGCTCTTGATGCCCGCCAGGTCGATGAACCCGGGGTGGGCCTTGCTCTCCTCGATGATGAAGTCGCTGCGGGTGGTGTTGGCCCGCAGCCCCGCAAAGTTGCGGATGTTCTGCCGCCACTCGATGCCCGGCACGCTGCGGGCGGCCTTGGCGCGCACCTCGGCCATGCCGGCGGCGGTGTTGCCCAGGTCCAGCCGGTCCTCCACGCTCTCGGCGTTGGGGCCGCAGATCAGGTTGCCGTGCACCGTGGGGGCCACCAGCACGCCCTTGCCCTCCGGCCCGGGGCACTGGAAGATCACCCGGCTCACCCGGCTGTGCTCGGATTTGTCCAGCAGGTAGTATTCGCCCCGGCTGGGCAGGGTGTGCCAGTCGGCGGGCTCCAGCATCTCGTGCACCCGGTCGGCGTCCACGCCGGCGGCGTTCAGCACAAAGCGGGCGGACACGTCGCCCTGGGGCGTGTGCAGCACAAAGCCCCCGTCCACCGCCTCGATGCCGGTGACCGGGCAGTCCCGCCGCAGCTCCACCCCGCCGCGCACGGCGGTCTCCGCCATGGCGATGGCAAAGCCCCAGGGGTCGATGACCCCGGCGCTGGGCGCCAGCAGCGCGCCGCACACCTCCTCGGAGAGGCCCGGCTCCATCGCCCGGGCCTCCATGCCCGAGAGCAGCCGCAGGCCGGGCACGCCGTTTTTGCAGCCCCGGTCATAGAGGGTGCGCAGGGTGTCCATCTGCTCGGGGGCGAAGGCCACCACCAGCGAGCCCACCCGCTTGAAGGGCGCCTGCAGCTTCTCGCAGATCTCGCCGGTGAGCCGGTTGCCCTCCACATTGAGCCGGGCCATCAGGGTGCCCGGCTCGGGGTCGTAGCCCGCGTGGATGATGGCGCTGTTGGCCTTGGTGGTGCCGGCGGCGATGTCCGCCGCGGCCTCCAGCACCGCCACCCGCAGCTTGTAGCGGGCCAGCTCGTAGGCCGTGGCCGCGCCCACCACGCCGCAGCCGATGATGACAACATCATACATAGACGATAACCTCCCAAACCGAATTGTCGTCAGCCGGAGCCGCTGCCCCGCGATCGACAAAATAAAAAAGAGCAAAGCAAACGCCCCCCGCCATGCGGGAAACGGGCTGCTTTACTCTCAAACACGAAGCAGTTGTTCATTTGACAGTGCCAATTATACCAAACCGGCGGCGCAAATTGCAATAGGCCGGGATCGTTTCAGCGAAACAGAGATCTTTTGTGCGCGCTGATGCGCGTTCTGCACAAAAGTTTGTCAATAAATTCTCAATGTCGTTTCGCCCTTTAATGTAATAAAGGGCGAGGGGAGAGGCCTCCCGGAGGTCACAAAAATAATCGTCCACAGAATCAAAAAGTATTCAGATTGACAAATAAACATTTCGGATGTACCATAAAATTGCTTTGAAGGTCCGCCGGAGGGTTTGAGAAGGGGGGGCAAAGGCAGCAGTGCCTTTGCGCCCTTTTTTTGCGGCGGCCAGAGAAAGGAGGGAGGACGCGCGCCCGGGCGCGGGCATACAGGCGGGCAAAGCCGCCTGAGAGCAGGAGCCAGGAAACGACAGGAGGAATCAAGATGGAAACGACGGCAAAGAAAAAGATCTTCGATTTGAACACGGCGCTGGGCTGCAAGCGGCTGCTGGCGGTGCTGGTGGCCGTGATGCTGGTGTGCAGCCTGTTTGCCCAGCTGCTTACCACCGACGGAGGGCGCATCAAGGTGGAGAACATCTCCATCGACGCCCGGGGCGCGGTGCTGGAGGGCGAGCTGTTCTATCCCGTGGGCACCACCGACGAGGACAAGTATCCCGCCGTGGTGATCGTGCCGGGCGCGGGCGTCATCTACGCCCAGATGCGCAGCTTTGCCCAGGAACTTGCAAAGCGCAATTATGTGGTGTTCAACATCAACGCCTACGGCTCGGGCGCCAGCGAGACGCCCGTCTACAACGAGAACGACCAGGGCATCCTGGAATACAATATCTTCGGCACCCCCATGGGCTGTCTGGACGCGGTGGACTTTGTGCGCACCCTGCAGTTCGTGGATCAGGAGAACATCGGTGTGATGGGCCACTCCCAGGGCTCGCGCCGTTCGGGCTACGCGGCGCTGATGGACTGCGGCTACTACACCCTGAACGACATCCTGCTCACCGTGCTCAACGAGAAGCTGGGCGTGGAGATCAGCGCGGCGGACATTGAGAAAAACGCCGACGACATCGCCGCCGAGCGGCTGGACGAAAGCGGCTTGAACGCCTACAACATCCTCAAGGAGCAGGAGACCCAAAACTATAACACCATGATCCGCAGCGCCTGCCTGGTGGGCTCCACCGCGGAGTACGTCAACCCCACCGCGGTGGTAACGGTGGCCGGCCATGAGGTCACCCGCAGCTGCCAGGTGAATCTGTGCATCATCAACGGCACCTTCGATTACGGCTATGTGGGCTTCAATACCTCGGAAGACCTGAAGAACGCCTGGTACATCGCCCCGGAGGACGAGGTGGTGCAGGGCGCCTATTACAGCCTGAACGACGCCGCCGGCGCCAACGAGATCATCGGCACCTACCGGCAGGATACCGCCGCCGACAATCAGGCCCTGGCGGACGCCATCCGGAACCGCACCCTGCGCACGGTGCTGCTCACCAACGAGACCCACTCCAAGGAGTTCTTCTCCAACCAGACCACGGCGATGGTCATCGACTACTTCAACCAAACCCTCTCCGCCGACCCCGCCCGCGCGGTCACCGACCCCGGCGAGATGACCTTCATGTGGCGTGAGGCCTTCAACTTTGTGGCGCTGCTGGCCATGGTGGCCATGCTGGTGCCCATCGTCCGCCTGCTGGCCATGACCCGCAAATACCAGCCCTGTGTCAGCGGCCGGGCCACCATCCCCGCCGCCCGCAATCAGAAACTGGGCAACATCCTGGTGGTGGTGGGCACCATCCTGCTCAACGGCGCGGCCATCTACTTCGGCAACGCCCAGAAGGCGCCCTTCACCTTCACCGCCAGCGGCTTCTTCCCCCTGATGATCACCTGCTGGGCGCCCATCTACTTCCTGGAGTGGCTGGCCATCTTCGGGGCGGTCATCGCGCTGGCCTACACCCTGGTCACCTCCAGCTTCGCCAGCCTCAAGGCCTTTGTGAAGGAGATGTTCACCTGCGGGCCCAAGATCATTCTGAAGGACCTGGGCATCGCCGCGGTGTTTGTGGCGGCGGCGTATCTGATGATGTCCCTCACCCGGTACCTGTTCTATCAGGATTTCCGGCTGTGGATGGTCATGTTCTCGCCCCTCACCGCCGACCAGTGGCTGATCGTGGCCCGGTATGCCCTGCTCATCCTGCCCTTCATGTTCGTCACCAACCTGGCCACCAACTACCTGTCGGACATGACCATCGGCAAAAAGGGCACCACGCTGGACGTGGTCATCACGGTGGCGCTGGCGGTGGCGGGCGTCTGGGCGCTGTGCGGCATCACCCACATCGTAGACTACAGCGGCATGATGCCCGGCAAGTCGGTCACCTCCTTCCTGCTGACCTACGGCGCGGTGCTCTTTTTGCCCATCCTCACCTTTGTCAGCCGCAAGGCCTACCAGCTGACCAAAACGGTTTGGGTCGGCACCTTCGTGAACACCATTCTCATGGCCTGGATGCTGGTGTGCATGTCCGGCACCAATGGCTCCTATGTGCCCCAGACCTGGATCACCAACTTCCTGGGCTGACGGGTACGCCTTGTACATTTTGAATAGAAAAACGCTTTTCGGATGGTGGTATATAACAAAAACCACAGGGCCCGCTTTACAATGGTAAAAATATCTGCGATAATATATATCGTCCAAACGAGAGCGGAGCGGGGCGAACGGTGGTTCGCCCCGCTTTTTCAAATGGTTTATTTTTTGTCAAACCCGGCCGCGCAGGCCGTCAAGGGAGTGTTGGGGTTGGAGAATGCACAGGCCAAAAAACAGCGCATGGTGGACTGCCCGGTGATCGCGGCGGTGAAGGACGAGGCGGGCCTTGCCGCCGCGCTGAAAAGCGAGTGCGAGGTGGTCTTTCTTTTGTTCGGCACGGTGGTGAACATCCCCGACCTGGTGGAGCGGGTGCGGGCCGCCGGCAAGCTGGCCATTGTGCACATCGACCTGTTGGACGGGCTGAGCCAGCGGGAGGTGGCGGTGGACGGCCTGGCGCGGATGTGCGCGCCGGACGGCATCATCTCCACCCGGCCCGCCCTGGTGCGCCGGGCGCGGCATCTGGGCCTGCTCACGGTGCAGCGGGCCTTTATCCTGGACTCGCTGGCTCTGTCCAACCTGCCTGCCCAGCTGGCGGTGGGCAAGCCGGACTTCATTGAAATATTGCCGGGCATCATGCCCCGGGTGATCACCGAGATCACCCAGGCCACCGCCACGCCGGTGATCGCCGGCGGGCTGATCAAATACAAGGACGAGGTCATGGCCGCCATGCGGGCGGGGGCGGCGGCGGTGTCCACCACCTGCCCGGCGGTCTGGGAGATGTAAAATGGCCCGGCGGGCGCAATGCCCGAAGCGGGAGAAACATATACAGAAGGAGGCGCCACGCCGTGAAGAAGTATGTGATCGCCCTGGATCAGGGCACCACCAGCAGCCGCTGCATCCTGTTCGACGAGCATCAGAACATCGTGCAGCTGGCCCAGAAGGAGTTCACCCAGCACTATCCCCATCCCGGCTGGGTGGAACACGACCCCATGGAGATCTACTCCAGCCAGTACGGTGTGCTGATGGAGGTGCTGGCCCAGAGCGGGGTGGACGTGAAGGAGATCGCCGGCATCGGCATCACCAACCAGCGGGAGACGGCGATCGTGTGGGACAAGGAGACTGGCCGCCCGGTGTACAACGCGATCGTGTGGCAGTGCCGGCGCACCGCAGCGCTGTGCGAAAAGTTGAAGGAGGACGCGGAGTTCACCGCCTATGTGAAGGAGCGCACCGGCCTGTTGGTGGACGCCTACTTCTCCGCCACCAAGATCCAATGGATCTTGGAGAACGTGCCCGGCGCCCGGGAGAAGGCCGAGGCGGGCAAACTGCTCTTTGGCACGGTGGACACCTGGCTCATCTGGAAACTCACCGGCGGCAAGGTGCATGTGACCGACTACACCAACGCCAGCCGCACCATGCTTTACAACATCCGGGACCTGTGCTGGGACGAGGCCATCTGCGCCCGCCTGGGCATCCCCATGGCCATGCTGCCCCAGGTGAAGGGCTGCAGCGAAATTTACGGCTGCATGAACATTCAGGGGGTGGAGGTGCCCATCGCGGGCATCGCCGGCGACCAGCAGGCGGCCCTCTTCGGCCAGACCTGCTTTGAGCCGGGCGAGGCGAAAAACACCTACGGCACCGGCTGCTTTTTGCTGATGAACACCGGCGACCGGATGTACCAGAGCAAAAACGGCCTGCTCACCACCATCGCCGTGGGCATCGGCGGCAAGGTGCAGTACGCCCTGGAGGGCAGCGTGTTCGTGGGCGGCGCGGTGGTGCAGTGGCTGCGGGATGAGCTGCACCTGATCACCGAGGCGTCGGACACCGAGTACTTCGCCACCAAGGTGAAGGACTCGGCCGGCGTCTATGTGGTGCCCGCCTTCACCGGCCTGGGCGCGCCCCACTGGGACATGTACGCCCGGGGCGCCATCCTGGGCCTGACCCGGGGCGCGGGGCGCAACCACATCATCCGGGCGGCGCTGGAGTCCATCGCCTACCAGACCGCCGACGTGCTCTGGGCCATGGAGGAGGACACCGGCATCCAGCTGCGGGAGCTGCGGGTGGACGGCGGCGCCTCCGCCAACAACTACCTGATGCAGTTCCAGGCGGATATCGTCTGCCGCACCATCCGCCGGCCCATGATCCGGGAGACCACCGCCCTGGGGGCGGCCTATCTGGCCGGTCTGGCCACGGGGGTGTGGTCCAGCCTGGACGACATCCGCAGCCAGTGGACGCTGGATAAACTCTACGAGCCGGCCATGGAGGAGGAAAAGCGGGCCAGGCTGGTGGCCGGCTGGCACAAGGCCGTGGCCCGCGCGAAGGATTGGGTGGAGGACTGAGCCCCCGTCATATTGGTGTTTTGCCGCCCCCGGCGGCCCGCACAGGGCCGCCGGGGGCGGCTTTCGCATACCGGGCGAGGATTTGGGAATACTGACACCAAACCGCGCGCCGCGCGAAAAAAGGAGAGAAAAGGAATATGGCTATGACCAAAAAGGAGCAGAGCCTGTTGAAGGACCTGCAGAACGAGGAAAAACTGTGCGCCGAGAAGTACCAGAAGGCCGCGGAGGCGGCCTGCGACCCGGCCCTCAAGACCATGCTGGGGCAGATCGCCCAGGCGGAACAGAACCACTACGACACGGTGACGCAGATGCTGGCGGGCAAGGGGCCCGAACCCCAGACCACCCAGCCCAAAGCGGCAAAACAGCAGCCGGCGCCCGGCCAGTCCGCGGCGAACCGGGCGGGGAAAAAGAAGGACGCCTATCTGGTGGCGGACCTGCTGGCCACCGAGAAGTATGTCTCCGCGGCCTACAACACCTCCGTGTTTGAATTCTGCGACGAGAAGAGCCGCCAGGTGCTCAGCGGCATCCAGCAGCAGGAGCAGCACCACGGCAAACAGCTGTTTGACTATATGCAGGTCAACGGCATGTATCGCTGACAAAAAAAGACGGGTCCCGCCAGGCACAGCGGGGCCCGTTCCCCTTTGTATGGCAGTTTTCACCGGGGCCTATGCAAACAGGGGAACATCTGCTATACTTATATAAAATAAGGAGATGCGCCCGGCTTTGCGGAAGGCCGGCGCAGGGAGGAGCGAACATGGAACCGATCGCGAGCATGGCCCCGGCGGCCACGCCGGCCCCGCCGGCCCCGCTGAGCGGCGCGGAGGCGATGTTTTTCGAGGACTTCTATAACGGGCTGCACGAGGGTCTGGTGACCCTGGTGAACCTGTCGGTGGTGCTGCTGGAATTCATCGGTGTGGGCGTCATTGTGGTGGCGGCGCTGCAGGGCATCTACAACTATGTGCGCCGCGACCCCCTGACCCGCCTGAAGCTGGCCAAGGGCATGGCCATGGGCCTGGAGTTCAAGCTGGGCAGCGAGATCCTGCGCACCGTGGTGGTGCGCCAGTTCAGTGAGATCGCCATCGTGGGCGCCATCATCGTGCTGCGGGCGGCGCTGACCTTCCTCATCCACTGGGAGATCAAGACCGAAGAGGCCCAGATGGAGCAGGAACTGGAGCAAAAGCAGGCCCTCATCCAGGGCGGCGAGGAGACCGCGGACCGGCAGCAGGAATGAACCCGGCGCGAAAAATCAAAAAAATTCGTCCCTCCGCATTGACGCGGGGGGATGAATCGGTTATAATAGCAAAAGCGCCCTGCCGGGCGGCTGTGTCACACGGCGTCTCCCGGCGGTTCGTAACGGGATGCGGCGCGGTTCTCAAAACGACAGGACGCGGCCGGCCTCCAGCCAACGGGATGTAGCGCAGTTCGGTGGGCGAAGCCGAGCGCCGCCGGTGGCGGATGCAGCGAGGCGGAGCCCTTGACGCGCAACCGAGCGGGCCAGCCGCCCTTTGGCGCGGCGCCGCACGCGACGATTGCGCGAAGGGAGCTGCGGTCCTCTTTATCTGTGCTTTTGGGTCCGATCGGCCTGAAAGTGAGATCAATGACGGGATGTAGCGCAGTTCGGTAGCGCGCCTGCTTTGGGAGCAGGATGCCGCAGGTTCAAATCCTGTCATCCCGACCATAGGCGGCTTTAGCTCATCTGGTAGAGCGCCACCTTGCCAAGGTGGAGGTAGCGAGTTCGAGCCTCGTAAGCCGCTCCATACGCCTCTGTAGCTCAGTTGGTAGAGCAGGGGACTGAAAATCCCCGTGTCATTGGTTCGATTCCGATCGGAGGCACCACGTCGGAATGGACTTCGCTCCATTCAAAAAGCCCAGCCGTTTGGCTGGGCTTTTCTCATACCGCTCCGTCATTCCTCCTTCTCCCCGCGAAACTTTGCTGACGCAAATTTCCGCGGGGGCCCCGGCCGCCCGGGGAGCGGCTGTCTGGACTCCGCACCATTCAGAACACCCGGCCAAAAGGCCGGGCTTTTCTCATACCGCTCCGTCATTCCTCCTTCTCCCCATGAAATTTTGCTTGTGCAAATTTTCATGGGGGCCCCGGCCGCCCATTCGGGCGGCCATACGCAAGCTTCATATCGCTTGCGGCGACTTTTTTGCAAAAAGCCACCGGCGCGCTCACTCCGCTGCGGCTCCTCTTCCCCGCGAAACTTTGCTGACGCAAACTTTCGCGGGAGCCCCGGCCGCCCGGGGGGCGGCTGTCTGGACTCCGCACCATTCAGAACACCCGGTCAAAAGGCCGGGCCTTTCTCATACCGCTCCGTCATTCCTCCTTCTCCCCGCGAAACTTTGCTGACGCAAACTTTCGCGGGGGCCCCGGCCGCCCAGGGGGGCGGCATCGCGCTTGCGGCGGCGAAGGGCCGCGGCGCAAGGTTTCGGGCGAGCAAAACCCTGCGGGGCAAAATCGTTCCTTCGGCGGCTGAAATCGGCACACAGGGCCGAAGATGTCGTTCCCTTTTGGCCTGTTCTCCTGTATGATCGTATCAGCGGCTGCGAAAGAACGATCATAAAAGGAGAAATTCACCATGAACACGGATAAAATTTTCGCGGAAGCCATTGCCAACGAATACGCCCCCAAAGGCACCTCCAAAGTGGTGGCCCTGCGCAAGCTGGACCGCCGGGCAAAGGGCCCGGCCAACATCTTCGCCTACAGTTTCGGCGTGCTGATGACCCTGGTGCTGGGGCTGGGGATGTGCCTTTCCATGCAGGTGATCGGCGGCGGTGTGCTGCTCACGGGGGTGGGCATTCTGCTGGGGCTGCTGGGCATCGTGGGGGTGGGCCTCAACTACCCCATCTACAAAAAGCTGCTGCGGGCCGGCAAGGAGAAGTATGCCTTCGAGATCATGCAGCTGGCGCGGCAGATCAGCGATTCGGCGGAATGAGCAAGGGGAGGGCGGCAGATGAACAAGTCCGAGAGCAAATATTTCAACACCGCCCTGCGGATGGACGAGGCCCTCATCGCACTGCTGGAAGAAAAGGATCTGGAATACATCACGGTGAAGGAGATCTGCCGCCGGGCAGGCGTGAACCGGTCCACTTTTTATCTGCACTATGAGACCGTTGCCGATTTGGTGAGCGAGGCGCTGGAGACCATCGACCGGCGGTTTCTGTCCTGTTTCCCCCGGGGGCAGCAGGAGGTGCTGGAAAACCTGGGCAGCCGCCGGCGGGAAGAACTGGTGCTGGTCACCCGGGAGTACCTTGTGCCCTATCTTCACTTTATCCGGGATAACAAAAAAGTCTACCGGGCGGCCTTCCGCAACCCGGGCAGCGTGGGGGCGGACGCCCGCTACGGGGAACTGAAACGGCATATCCTCGGCCCCATTCTGGAGTGGTTCCAGATCCCGGCGGCCCACCGCCCCTATTATATGGCCTACTATGTGGAGGGCATCGCCGCCATCGTAAAGGAGTGGCTGGGCCGGGACTGCGCGGACGATGTGGAGATGATCGCCGGCATCATCGAGTCCTGTGTGCGCCCCCGGGAGGGCGGCCATGAAGTGTAACGGCCCGGCCGCGGGCGCCCTCCGGGCGTGGCGGGAGGACTATGTGCGCCGCACCCTGTTGGGCGCGGCGGCCTCCGCCGGCTGTACGGCGCTCTTTGCGGCGTACAACGGGTATCTGGGGCTTCTTCACCGGTCGGCCTGGCACGGGAGCATCGGGGTGTTCTACCTCCTGCTCACCGCCGTCCGGGGCATCGCCCTTCTGGCGGAAAAAAGGAACCGGACGCTCCCGCCGGAGCAGCAGGACCGCTGCCGCAGCAGCGCGTTCCTCCTCAGCGCCGGGCTGCTGCTGGCGCTGGACCTGGCGCTGATCCTGCCCATTTCCATGATGGTGGTGCTGGACAAACCCGTGTCCATGGGGCGCATCCCGGCCATTGCCATGGCCGCCTACACCACCTGGAAGATCACCATGGCTTCCCTGCACCTGGGCCGGCAGCGGCGCCGGCCCTGCGGCAATACACTGGCGGGGGAACTGCGGACGGTCAACTTCATCGACGCGCTGGTGGCGGTGCTGACGCTGCAGAATACCCTCATCATGGTGATGGGCACCGGGGAGGAGAACGGGATGCTTTCGCTCTCGGCCGTCTCCAGCGGGATTATCTACGCAGCGATCGTGGCCATCACGCTGCGGATGCTGAAAAAGGGGCTGCAACAGAGAAAAACATGACTGAAAAGAAGAAACGCCCACCGGCGGAACGGGGAAAAGACCGTGTCGCCGGTGGGCGTTTTCTTTCGTGCCGCAGGGCTTATCCCTTCGCCGGCAGCCGCAGTTCACAGCGGAAGGGCGGCCCGGCGAAAAATTCCGCCCGGCCGCCGTGGGCGGCGGCGATCTGGGCCACCAGCTGCAGGCCGGTGCCGTGGGCGGCGCTCCCGTCCGGTTCCGCCGGCCGGGCGGGGGCAGGCTTTTCGGCCTCCATGATCCCGCCGTCCACCCAGAGCAGCAGCCGGCCCTTTTCGGCCCGCGCCCCCAGGCGGATGGCGCAGCCGGGGGCATTGTGCCGCACGCAGTTGGTGAGCAGATTGTTCACCGCCCGCCGCAGCAGGAACGGGTCGGCCTGGATGACGGGAAGAGGCGTGTCCGGCAGGTCCACCTCGAGATCGAACCCCTCCGCCATGCCGCCGTTGAGAAAATCCGCCGCCGTCTGCCGTACAAAGGCCTCCGGCCGCAGTGCCGTGCGGCGCAGCGGCTGCATGGCGCAGTCCAGCCGCATGGTCAGGTTCAGGTCGTTCACCAGATCCCGGATGACCTGGCTCTGGGCCCGGACGGCGGCCGCCTGCCGCCGGCGGGCGGGGGGCAGATCCGGTGCCTCCTCCAGCTGGGCGGCGTAGCCCATCACCACCGAGAGGGGGGTGCGGATGTCGTGGGACACGCCGTTGATCCAGCCCGAGCGGGCGGTGTCCCGAACCTTCTGAGCCTGCCAAAACCAGTGGCGCACCGCCAGGCAGGCCAGCCCCAGCACGCCGCCCAGCGCCAGCCCAAAACAGCCCAGGAACCAGACGGGGGCCCGCAGCAGGGCCCGGGTGTCCAGGACGATGTCGTGTTTCCACACGCTGCCTTTTGGCGCGCCCTCCACCAGCAGCCCGTCCTCCCGCACCCAGCAGCGCACCGGGTAGTCCTCCAGATACCACCGGGTGAAGGAGGCCACGTCGGTGAGGGCAAACTGCTCCGGCACATCCTGCGGTTTGCGGAGCGACCAGACCACCCGCCCCTCCTCGTCCAGCAGCATCGCCCAGTGGCCTTCTTCCAGCAGCGGTTCCCCGGCGAAGGAATAGGCCGCTCCGTCCCGGGTCAGGGCGGCGGAGAGCTGCTCCATGGTGGTGCCCCAGCCCCGGCCGTCCGCCATGTTCCACCAGACAAAAGCAAGGAGCCCCAGCAGCGACACCGCCGCGATCAGCAGCGCCGAGCCCGCCACCAGCAGCGCGCCCTTCCACAAACTGCGCAGTTTCATGGCCGCTCCTCCCGGCGGAGCCGGTAGCCCAGCCCCCGCACCGTCAGCAGGAAGCGGGGGTGGGAGGGGTCGGCCTCCACCTTTTCCCGCAGCCGGCGGATGTGCACCATCAGGGTGT
Source organism: Candidatus Allofournierella merdavium (assembly GCA_019118765.1). Taxonomy (GTDB): domain Bacteria; phylum Bacillota; class Clostridia; order Oscillospirales; family Ruminococcaceae; genus Allofournierella_A; species Allofournierella_A merdavium. The sequence goes on from DWYI01000045.1 coordinate 12,603, forward strand.
TCTCATAGCCCACCAGCGGCCCGTCCCACAAGGCGGAACACAGCGCGTCGATGGTGACGATGTTGCCCCGGGCCTCCCACAGGGCCTTCAGCAGGGCGAACTCCTTGGCGGTGAGGGGGGTCTCGGCCCCCGCCCGGCGCACCACCCCCTTGCCCCAGTCGATCTCCGCGTCCCCCAGCCGCGCCGGGGCGGGCTGCTCCCGGTAGACCCGCCGCAGCACCGCCCGCAGGCGCAGCAGCAGCTCCTGGGGCAGAAAGGGCTTGGTGATGTAGTCGTCCGCCCCGAGGCCCAGCCCCCGCAGCCGGGCCTCGTCCTCGTCCCGGGCGGAGACGAACAGCACCGGCACGTCCCGCCCCTGCCGCAGCCGGCCGAAGAGGGAAAAGCCGTCCCCGTCCGGCAGCATCACGTCCAGTAGCACCGCGTCCGGGGCCGAAGCGCGGAATTTTCCAGCGCCTCGGCGCAGCACAGCGCCCCCTCGGTCTCGTACCCCGCCTGGGTCAGTATCTCCTTCACCATGGCCTGCAGGGCCGGTTCGTCGTCCACGATGAGTATGCGAAGGGCCATCCCGCGCCGCCTCCTTCTCTTTTGACTTCCTTTATTATAGGAAAAAGCCGCCCCGCCGTCCACAGCGCCCGCCCCGATTTAAGGCAAATGTAAGGCTGGCTTCATGGGCCTGTAAGGCACGGGCGGTAGGATGAAAGGCACAAGGAGGCATTGCTATGAACATCATCGAGACGCGCGATCTGTGCAAGCGATACGGCGGCGTGATGCGGGTGGCCCATCTGGACCTGGACGTGCCCGAGGGCAGCGTCTACGGCTTTCTGGGGCCCAACGGGGCGGGGAAGTCCACCACGCTGAAAATGATTTTGGGTCTGGTGCGCCCCACGGCGGGCAGCATCCGGGTGCTGGGCGAGAGGATGGAGGGGGCCGGCCGCCTGGCGGTGCTGCGGCAGGTGGGCAGCCTCATCGAGAGCCCCAGCTACTACGGCCACCTCACCGGCGAGGAGAACCTGCGCATCGTCCAGACCCTGCGGGGCGCGCCGGAAAAGAGCGTGGGGGAGGTGCTGGGCATCGTCCGGCTGGAGGGCCAGCGGAACAAAAAGGTGGCCCACTACTCCCTGGGCATGAAGCAGCGGCTGGGGCTGGCGGCGGCGCTGCTGGGCCGGCCCAGGCTGCTCATTCTGGACGAGCCCACCAACGGCCTGGACCCGGCGGGCATCCAGGAGATGCGCCAGCTCATCCGCGACCTGCCCGGCCGGTTCGGCATGACGGTGGTGGTGTCCAGCCACCTGCTGAGCGAGATCGACCAGATGGCCGACCATGTGGCGGTCATCCGGGAGGGGGAACTGGTGTTCCAGGACACGCTGGCGGCCCTCCACGGCCGCAGCACCCACCACCTGGCCCTGCGCACCGACAACAACGAACGGGCCTGCGGCCTGCTGGCCCAGCGGGCGGTGCCCTGCCGCCAGGAGGAGGGCTGGCTCATCCTGCCCGTCCTGCGGGACGAGGACGCCGCCCGGCTCACCCGCTTTCTGGCGGAGAACCGCCTGGGGGTGGTGCGCCTGGAGGAGCGGCAGAAGAGCCTGGAGGACATTTTCCTGGAGTTGACGGGAAAGGCGGCGAGCCTGTGAAACTGCTGAAACTGGAATTTTACAAGTGCCGCCGGCGCAGGATCACGCTGGTGTGCGCCGCCGTGCTGGCGGTGGAGCTGCTGTGGATGGGCGCTTTTTTTGACCGGCAGAGCGCGGAGGACATGCGCTGGGGCTGGATGCTGCTCCTTTACAACCTGGCTATGGTGGACGCCATCGTGATGCCCCTGAGTGTGGCCACCCTGGCCAGCCGCAGCTGCGAGCTGGAGCACAGGGGCAACACCTGGAAGCTGCTGGAGACCATGGCCTCCCCCGGCGGGCTGTACGCCGCGAAACTGGGCTGGGGTGCGCTGGTGCTGGCGGCGCTGCTGGCCCTGCGCGCGGGGGTGTTCCTGGCGGCGGGCGTCGTCATCGGCTTTTCCGGCCCCGCGCCCTGGGGGCGCTTTGGGCTGTTCACCCTGCTCTCCTGGGCGGTGTCCATGATGGCCTGGGCGCTGCAGCAGGGGCTGTCGCTGCGCTTTGCAAACCAGGCGGCGGCGCTGGTGTGCGGCATCGCCGGCAGCTTTCTGGGCCTGCTCTCCCTGCTGTTCCCGCCGGCCCTCACCCGATGCGTGCCCTGGGGCTACTACGGCCTGCTGGCGCTGGCGGGCATGAACTGGGACGAGGCCACCCGTGTCACCAGCTTTTACTGGCGCTGGCCGCTGCCCGGCGACCTGGCCCTGCTGCTGGCCTGGACGGCGGTGTTCCTGGCCGCGGGCCGGGCGCTGTTTCTGAAAAAGGAGGTGTGAGGGATGTTTCTTCGCTGCCTGAAAGCGGAGCTGCAAAAGTGCCGCCGCGCCCCGGTGTGGCTGGCCTTCGTGCTGCTGCCCGCGGTGCCCGCGGCGCTGGGCACCGGCAACTACCTGGCCAACCGGCAGGTGCTGGAAGACGGCTGGTACAGCCTGTGGGGCCAGCACACCCTGTTCTCCTCCACCTTTTTCCTGCCCGCTCTGCTGGGGGTGTTCTGCGCCTGGCAATGGCGGCTGGAGCACGCCGGCCACAACTGGAACAGCTTCCTCACCGCGCCGGTGGGGCGCTTTCGGCTGTACGCCGCCAAGCTGACCCTGGCCGCGGGGGCGTCGGTGCTGGCCCAGGGATGCATCGGGGCGCTGTTCGTCCTCAGCGGCAAGCTGGCGGGGGTGCCCGGCCCGGTGCCGCCCCAGCTGCCCGGCTGGCTGCTCTGCGGGGCGCTGGGCGGGGTGGCGGTGTGCGCGGCCCAGCTGTTTTTGAGCCTCGTCGTTCGGGCCTTCGCCCCGCCGGTGGCCTTCGGGCTGGCGGGGGGCATCCTGGGCCTGCTGGCCACCGCCCAGGGCCTCGGGTACGCCTTCCCCTACTCGCTGCTCTGCCTGGGGATGCGTGCCAACAACCCCCGGCTGGAATTGGCGCTGCCCGCCTTCGCCCTCTCGGCGCTGGCGTACACGGGGGCCTTCGTCCTGCTGGCCGTGGGGTGTCTGCGCCGGCGGGACGCGGCGGCGGAGTGATCCGGATGACGCTTGAAAAGGGAAACGGCATGCCGTTTCCCTTTCTTTTTGCGCCGTGGGGCAAACTCCGGGTCGATTTTTCTTGACGAACGGCCCCGGCGGGCTTACACTGTTAAAAGACCCAAATCATCACGCCGCAGCCAGCGGCGGGGAAAAGGAGTATTGTGCAATGAACAACCGTGAAAAGAATTTCGACACCATCGTGGCCCTGTGCAAGAGCCGGGGCTTCGTCTTCCCCGGCAGCGAGATCTACGGCGGCCTTGCCAACAGCTGGGACTACGGCCCCCTGGGCGTGGAGTTCAAGAACAATGTGAAGAAGGCGTGGCTGAAGAAGTTCGTGCAGGAGAGCCCCACCAATGTGGGCCTGGACGCCGCCATCATCATGAACCCCCAGACCTGGGTGACCACCGGCCATGTGGCGGGCTTCTCCGACCCCCTGCTGGACTGCAAGAGCTGCAAGGCCCGCCACCGGGCGGACAAGCTGGTGGAGGACGCCCACCCCGAGGTGAACGCCGACGCCATGAGCCAGGAGGAACTGGACGAGTTCATCGCCACCCATGACGACGTGGTCTGCCCCGTGTGCGGCAAGCACGACTTCACCCCCATCCGCAAGTTCAACCTGATGTTCAAGACCGCCATCGGCGTCACCGAGGACTCCTCCTCCGTGTGCTACCTGCGGCCGGAGACCGCCCAGGGCATCTTTGTGAACTTCGCCAACATCCAGCGCACCACCCGCCGCAAGCTGCCCTTCGGTGTGTGCCAGGTGGGCAAGGCCTTCCGCAACGAGATCACCCCCGGCAACTTCACCTTCCGCACACGGGAGTTCGAGCAGATGGAGTGCGAGTTCTTCTGCAAGCCCGGCACCGACCTGGAGTGGTTCGCCTACTGGAAGGACTTCTGCAAGAACTGGCTGCTGAGTCTCGGCATCAAGGAGGAGAACCTCCGCCTGCGGGACCACGACCCCGCCGAGCTGGCCTTCTACTCCCGCGCCACCACCGACATCGAGTACGCCTTCCCCTTCACCGACTGGGGCGAGCTGTGGGGCATCGCCGACCGCACCGACTACGACCTGGGCCGCCACCAGGAGGCCAGCGGCAAGAGCCTGGAATACTTCGACCCGGAGACCAGCGAGCACTACATCCCCTACGTCATCGAGCCCAGCCTGGGCGCCGACCGGGTGGCCCTGGCCTTCCTGTGCGAGGCCTATGACGAGGAGATCGTGGACGAGGCCAAGAACGACAAGCGGGTGGTGCTGCGGCTGCACCCGGCGCTGGCGCCCTACAAGGCGGCGGTGCTGCCCCTGAGCAAGAAGCTGGGCGAGCAGGCCCGGCCCATCTGGCAGCAGCTGGCCAAGTACTTCATGGTGGACTACGACGAGACCGGCTCCATCGGCAAGCGCTACCGCCGCCAGGACGAGATCGGCACCCCCCTGTGCGTCACCGTGGACTTCGACACCTTCGGCGACGGCGAAAAGGCCGGCGACGGCTGCGTGACCATCCGCGACCGGGACACCATGGAGCAGGTGCGTCTGCCCATCGACCAGGTCAAGGACTACATCGAGAAAAAGATCGAATTCTGAACCCCCGCGCAACCAACCCCCCTGGGCCTGCCAGCAGCGGCAGGCCCTCTTTGCGTGGATCAAGGAGAAACAGCAAATGAACGTGATCCGTCAGATTCTTATTGTGTTCGGCATCTGTCTTGCCGCCACCGTGGTGAGCGGCCTTTTGCCCTTCACCCTGCCCGCCAGCGTGCTGGCCATCCTGCTGCTGGCCGGCCTTTTGGGCGTCGGCCTTGTCAAAGAGGGCTCGGTGGCCGGCGTGTGTGATTTTTTGCAGAAAAACCTGACCTTCCTCTTTTTGCCCGCAGGCGTGGGCCTGCTGGAATATCTGGACGTGCTGGCCGAGAGCGGCGTCGCCCTGGCGGCGGTCTGCGTTGTCAGCGGGTTTTTTACCTTTGCTGCCGCCGCCCTCACCGTGCGGCTGGTGCAGCGCATCCAGAAAGGAGTGCGTCATGAAAGAACTCATCTGTGACAACAACGTCTTTGGCATTGTGCTCTGCGCCCTGACGTGGCAGATCGGTCTGTGGGTGGCAGCCAAGTGCAAAAATCCGCTGATCCACCCGCTGCTGGTGGCCATCGCCCTGACGGTGGCGGCGCTGGCGGCCTTCCGCATCCCGCTGGAGTGGTTTTATAAGGGCGCCGATTATCTGGACATGCTGCTGCTGCCCGCCACCGCGGCGCTGGGCCTGTCGGTCTGGCGCCAGCGCCAGGTGCTGAAAGAAAATTTCTGGCCGGTGGTGCTGGGCTGCGCCGTGGGCGCGGTGGTCAACGCGGTGGTGGCCATCGGCCTGTGCCGGCTGCTGGCCATGGACGACTCCCTCGCCGGCAGCGTGCTGCCCCACAGCGCCACCACCCCCATCGCCATCGCCCTCAGTGAGGCCGGCGGCGGCCTGCCCGCCGTCACCACCCTCTGCGTGCTCTTCACCGGCATCGTGGGGGCGGCCTTCGCGCCGTTGCTGGTCAAACTCTTCCGGTTGGAGGAGCACCCGGTGGCGGCGGGGGTAGCCATCGGCTCCGCCAGCCACGCCGTCGGCACCGGCCGCGCCATGGAGATGGGCCCGGTGCAGGGCGCCATGAGCAGCGTGGCCATCGGTGTGGCGGGCCTGCTCACCACCCTGCTCTCGCTGGTGTGGTGAGGGCTTTCCCTTCCCATACTGAAAATACGCCGGCGCAAGGCGGCGAAGAAAAGGAGAATGATCCATGGACAAGAACCTGATGAACAAGTACGCCGAATTCATCGTCAAGGTGGGGGTGAACGTGAACCCCGGCCAGACCCTCATCATCCAGAGCCCGGTGGAGACTGCCTTCTTCGCCCGGGCCTGCGCCGAGGCGGCCTTTGCCGCCGGCGCCGCGGACGTGGTGGTGAAATATTCCGACGAGCAGCTCACCCGCATCCGGATGGACAAGGCCAGCGAGGCGGTGCTGTGCGACGTGAAGCCCCATCTGCTGCGCAGCTATCTGGACTATGTGGAGAGCGAGGGCGGCGCCTGCGTTCTGAACATCCACGCCGACGACCCCGAGGCCCTGAAGGGCCTGGACGCGGGCAAGCTGAACCGGGTGAACATGGCCCGCCGCGCCGCGCTGGAGCCCTGGCGCAACTATACCATGAACGATCTCATCCAGTGGTGCGTGGTGGCCATCCCCAGCCCCGCCTGGGCGGCGGTGGTGTTTCCCGGCATGGAGACCGGGGCGGCGGTGGAAAAGCTGTGGCAGCTGATCTTTGAGGTCTGCCGCATCGACGCGGACTCCGACCCGGTGGAAGTCTGGAAGGCGCACACCGCCCGCATGAGCGAAAACCGCGACAAGCTGAACGCCCTGGACCTGGAGAGCATCCACATGACCAGCGCGAACGGCACCGATCTGGTGGTGGGCCTGGCGGACGACCACACCTGGGAGGGCGCGGCCGGCGTGGCCGCCAACGGCATCCCCTTCATCCCCAACATCCCCACCGAGGAGGTGTTCACCGCGCCCCACCGGCTGCATGTGGACGGCGTGGTCAAGGGCACCAGGCCCTATGTCTACAACGGCCAGCTGATCGAGGGCTTCTCGGTGACCTTTAAGGACGGCAGGGTGGTGGCCCACTCCGCCGAAAAGAACGATGAACTGCTGGCGGAACTTCTGGCCAGCGACGAGGGCGCTTGCCGCATCGGTGAGATCGCCCTGGTGCCCGCTTCCAGCCCCATCAACCGCAGCGGCGTTTTGTTCTACAACACCCTCTTCGACGAGAACGCCGCCTGCCACATCGCCTTCGGCGCGGGCTACCCCGGCACCGTCAAGGGCGGCAATTCCATGAGCAAGGACGAGCTGCTGGCCCTGGGCGTGAACGACTCCGCCGTCCACGAGGACGTGATGGTGGGCGCGGCGGACATGACCATCACCGGCCGCTGCAAGGACGGCCGCACCGTGACCATTTTTGAGAACGGCGAGTGGGCGCTGTGAGCGGAGGATAAAGCGCCTCGCGAAAGGCTGCGCCCGGCCGGGCAAAAAGCCCAAAGCCGCCGGGCGCAGCCCCCAAACCCCGCAAAAAGGCCAAAACCGCGCCGCGAAAGGCTTGCAAAAGCAAAAACGGCGTGGTATAATGCCAGAGTAAGAATGTTTGACTGGAGAGTGAGCCGCAAGGCTCGCTCTCTTTGCATGTTTGGGAGGTTTTGCCATGGCGAAAGGAAACGGCGGCGGCAACACGGCGCGCACGGTGGAGCAGCTGGTGCGGCCGGTGGTGGAGGGCATGGGCCTGCGGCTGTGGGACGTGCGCTTTGAAAAGGAGGGGCCGGACTGGTTCCTTCGCATCTTCATCGACCGGGACACCCCGCTGGACACCGACACCTGCGAGGCGGTGAGCCGGGCCATCGACCCGGTGATCGACGCCGCCGACCCCATCGACCAGAGCTACTTCATGGAGGTGGGCAGCCCGGGCCTGGGCCGGCGGCTCACCCGGCCCGAACATTTTGAGGCCTGTCTGGGCCAGAAGATCGCCGCCCGCCTCATCCGCCCGGACGCTTCCGGCGCACGGGAGCTGGAGGGCATCCTGCACGGCTTTACCAATGGCGACATCACCCTGGAGGGCCCGGCGGGCCCCGTCACCTTCCCCCTCGCAAACGCCAGCTTCGTGAAGCTGTGCGACGACGAGGACCTGTTCTGATCCCGGCGCAGTTTTCGCGCCTTTACAAAATTCTACGGCCCGTGTGCGCGGCCGGTCAAAATTGGAGGAAACGGAAAAAATGAACGCAGAGTTTTTTGAGGCCCTGAACATGCTGGGCAAGGAGCGCGGCCTCTCCCCCGAGTACCTGATCGAGAAGATCAAGGCGGCCATCGTCATCGCCGTCAAGAAGGACTACGAGGTGGAGGATGACAACGTGCTGGTGGAGATCGACCCCGCCACCGGCAAGTTCTCGGTGAACCTGGTGCAGGACGTGGTGGAAGAGGTGGAGAACCCCCACACCCAGCTTTCGCTGGAGCAGGCCCAGGCCATCCGCAAGACCTACCAGGTGGGCCAGCGGGTGGTGACCCCCCTCAAGACCAAGGAGTTCGGCCGCATCGCCGCCCAGACCGCCAAGCACGTCATCCGGCAGGGCATCCGGGAGGCCGAGCGCAGCCAGCTGTACAGCGAGATGCAGTCCAAGGCCCACGAGATCGTCACCGCCCAGGTGGTGCGCATCGACACCGAGCGGGGCATCGTGGTGCTGGACATGGGCAAGGGCGAGGCGGTGCTGCCCCGCTCCGAGCAGGTGCCCGGCGAAGAGTTCTACGAGGGCCAGCATGTGCAGGTGTACGTCAAGGACGTGATCGTCACCGAGCGCGGGCCCCGCATCATCATCAGCCGCACCAGCGAGCAGCTGGTGAAGCGGATGTTCGAGATGGAGGTGCCCGAGATCTTCGACGGCACCGTGGAGATTCGCGCCATCGCCCGGGAGGCGGGCGTGCGCACCAAGATGGCCGTCTGGTCCAAGGACGAGAACGTGGATCCGGTGGGCGCCTGCATCGGCGCCCACGGCGCCCGGGTCAATCAGATCGTGGAGCAGCTGCACGGCGAGAAGATCGACGTGGTGCGCTGGAGCGAGGACATCACCGAGTTCATCGGCGCGGCCCTCAGCCCCGCCAAGGTGCTGAAGGTGGAGATCCTGGAGGGCGAGCGCAAGGCCTGCCGGGTCACCGTGCCCGACCATCAGCTGAGCCTGGCCATCGGCAACAAGGGCCAGAACGCCCGGCTGTGCGCCCGGCTCACCGGCTACAACATCGACATCCGCCCCGAGAGCGGCTATTACGGCGAGGACACCGACGACTGAACTCCTCTTTGCCGTTCATACTAAGAGAAGAAAGGAAGCTGCCCCGTGCAACAACGAAAGATCCCTTTGCGCCGCTGCACCGGCTGCAATGAGCAGAAGCCCAAAAAAGAGCTGGTGCGCATCGTGCGCAGCCCTCAGGGCGAGATCGCCCTGGACCGTGTGGGCAAGATGCCCGGCCGGGGCGCCTACCTGTGCCCCAGCGCCCAGTGCCTTGCCAAGGCCCGCAAGGCCAAACGCCTGGAGCGCGCGCTGGACGCGCAGATCCCGCCCGAGGTCTACGAGCGGATCGAACAAGAGATAGAAGGAGCCCAAGGTGGAGACAAATAACCAAAAACTGTTTGCAGCCCTGTCGCTGTGCAAAAAGGCGGGCAGGCTGGTGCTGGGCTTCGACGCCGTGATGGACAGCGTGTACCGGGGCAAAGCCCGGCTGGTGCTGCTGGCCGGCGACGTGAGCGAGGGCACCGCAAAGCGGGTGCGCCGCAATTGCGAGGATCTGGTGCCCTGTTTGCAGATGCCCCTCGCCCAGGCGGACCTGTGCCCCGTCACCTGGAAAAAGGTGGGCGTCTACGCCGTGACCGACGAGCAGCTGGCCGTTTTGTGCCGCCGCAGCCTCGAGCAGAACAAGGAGGACAACGCATGATCATTAAATACAAAGTGAGCGAGGTCGCCAAAGACCTGAACAAACCCGCCAAGCAGATCATCGACCTGCTGGCTGCCCTGGGGGGCGAACCCAAGAAGGTGGGCGCCAACCTGGATGAGACGGAACTGAACTACATCTTCGAGCGCATGACCCAGGAGAACGCCGAGGCGGACCTCGCCGCCTACCTGGACAGCGCCCCCAAGCCCAAGCCCAAGGAGAGCGAGATCCTGAAAAAGGCGGACGGCACCGTGGTGGAGATGCCCCGGCCCAAGCACCACAAGACGGAGAGGAAGCCGGAGGACGCCGCCCCCGCCCCCAAACGGGAGGTGGTCACCAAGGTGGTGGACACCCGCACCGTGGACGTGAACCTGGACAAATTCAACGAGAAGTACACCGAACTGGCGGGCACCAAGAACGTGGAGAACCGCCGCAAGCCCACCCCGGCGGGCAACAAACAGAAGTTCGCGAACAACAAGAACCGGGGCCGCCAGCCCTTCCAGAAGAAGCGGGAGACCGAGGCCGAGCGGCTGCAGCGCATCCAGCTGGAGAAGGCCCGCAAGGCCCAGCTGAAGGTGCAGATCCCCGACGAGATCACCGTGGGCGAGCTGGCCAGCCGCCTGAAGCAGACCGCCAGCAACGTGATCAAAAAGCTGATGGGCCTGGGCGTGATGGCCTCGGTCAGCGAGGTGGTGGACTTCGACACCGCCGCCATCGTGGCCGAGGAGTTCGGCGCCAAGGTGGAGAAAGAGGTGCACGTCACCATCGAGGAGCGGCTGTTCGAGGTGGAAGAGGATAGCGCCGCCGATCTGGTGGAGCGCCCGCCCGTGGTGGTGGTGATGGGCCACGTCGACCACGGCAAGACCAGCATCCTGGACGCCATCCGCAAGACCCATGTGACCGAGGGCGAGGCCGGCGGCATCACCCAGCACATCGGCGCGTATCAGGTCACCGCCGGCGGCAAGACCATCACCTTCCTGGACACCCCCGGCCACGAGGCATTCACCAGCATGCGCGCCCGCGGCGCCAACATGACCGACATCGCCGTGCTGGTGGTGGCCGCCGACGACGGCATCATGCCGCAGACGGTGGAGTCCATCAACCACGCCAAGGCCGCCAAGGTGTCGGTGATCGTGGCCATCAACAAGATGGATAAGCCCACCGCCAACCCCGAGCGGGTGATGGAGCAGCTCACCCAGTACGAATTGGTCCCCGAGCAGTGGGGCGGCGACGTGATCTGCGTGCCGGTGTCCGCCCTCACCGGCCAGGGCATCCCCGAACTTCTGGAGAGCATCAACCTGGTGGCCGAGGTGCGGGAGCTGAAGGCCAACCCCAACCGCCGCGCCAAGGGCGCCGTGGTGGAGGCCCGGCTGGACAAGGGCCAGGGCCCCGTGGCCACCATCCTGGTGCAGAACGGCACCCTGCACAAGGGCGACTGCATCATCGCCGGCACCGCCGTGGGCCGTGTGCGCACCATGAAGAACGACAAGGGCCAGTACATCGAGGACGCCGGCCCCTCCACCCCTGTGGAGATCACCGGCCTCACCGAGGTGCCCGCCGCGGGCGATCTGTTCGACGCGGTGGCGGACGAGAAGCTGGCCCGCGAACTGGCCGACCAGCGCGCCGCCGAGGCCAAGGAGCGCCAGTTCAGCACCTACCAGAAGGTCACCCTGGATAACCTGTTCAGCCAGATCGCCGAGGGCGAGCGCAAGGAGCTGGACATCATCGTCAAGGCGGACGTGCAGGGCAGCGCCGAGGCCGTGAAGCAGAGCCTGGAGAAGATCAGCAACGACGAGGTGCGGGTGAAGGTCATCCACACCGGCGTGGGCGCGGTGAACAAGTCCGACGTGATGCTGGCCAACGCCTCCGGCGCCATCATCATCGGCTTCAACGTGCGGCCCGACCCCGTGGCCAAGGAGGAGGCCGCCCAGGCCGAGGTGGAGATGCGGATGTACCGCGTGATCTACGACGCCATCAACGACGTCACCGACGCCATGAAGGGCATGCTGGCCCCCAAGATCCGCGAGGTGGAGCAGGGCCGTCTGGAGGTGCGCCAGGTCTACAAGATCAGCAGCGTGGGCCAGGTGGCCGGCTGCTATGTGCTGGAGGGCAAGATCACCCGGTCCAGCAAGATCCGGGTGGTGCGCGACGGCATCGTGGTCACCGAGGACGAGATCGCCAGCCTGCGCCGCTTCAAGGACGACGTGAAAGAGGTGGCCCAGGGCTACGAGTGCGGCGTGACCCTGGAGAAGTTCTCCGACATCAAAGAGGGCGATATCTTCGAGGCCTACATCCTGGAAGAGTATCGGGACTGACGAGGTGAGAGAATGCCCAATCCGAAAAATCAGGGCCGGCTGGCCCAGGATATGAAGCGGGAGCTGATCGGCATCGTGGGGCAGATGAAGGACCCCCGCCTTGCCGGCGGCCTGCTCACCATCACCCGGCTGGACGTCACGCAGGACCTGGACCAGGCCCGGGTGTTCGTCAGCGTGCTGGGGGACGAGGCGGCCGCCAAGGAGGCGGTGGCGGCGCTCAACCGGGCCACCGGCCATGTGCGCACCGAGATCTCCCGCCGCATGCACATCCGCAAGGCGCCCCGCTTTGTGTTTTTGCGGGACGAGGGCGCGGCCTACGCCGCCCACATCAACGAGCTGCTGGCCGACCTCCACAAGGAGGAGCAGGCTTAAGCGGCCCCGCCGCAGGGTGCGGCGAAAGAAGGAGAAACCATGAGTGAGATTCTGGAATTGCTGACCCTGATCAGCCGCCTGCTCCACGCGGAGAACGTGCTGATCCTGTGTCACAAAAACCCCGACGGCGACACGGTGGGTTCCTCCGCGGCGCTGTATCACGCCCTGAAGGGCCTGGGGAAAACGGCGGCGCTGCTCTGCTCCGACCCCATCCCCGCCCGGTATGCCTACATGCAGATCGAACTGTACACCGGCCAGTTTGAGCCGGGGTATGTGGTGGCGGTGGATGTGGCGGGCATCCAGCTGTTCGGCGACGGGGCAAGGCCCTATTCCGACCGGGTGGACCTGTGCATCGACCACCACGGCTCCAACAGCGGCTACGCCGACGCCATGTATCTGGACGCCTCGGCCGCCGCCACCGCCGAGATCATCTATCAGCTGCTGGAGGCCATGCAGGTGCCCATCACCCCGGTGATCGCCGACTGCCTGTACACCGGCATCTCCACCGACACCGGCTGCTTCCTCTACAACAACACCACCGCCCACACCCACAAGGTGGCGGCGGCGCTGATGGAGGCCGGCGCCCGGGTGGGCGAATTGAATGCCCTGCTCTTCGAGAGCAAGTCGAAAGGGCGCATCGCCATCGAGCGCACCGCGCTGGAGAACCTGGAGTACTATTTCGACGAGCAGTGCGCCCTCATCTACATGACGCGGGAGCAGATCGCCGCCTCCGGCGTGTCCGCTGCCGAACTGGAGGGCGTCACCGGCCTGCCCCGCAAGATCGAGGGCGTGCGGGTGGGCGTCACCCTGCGCCAGCAGCCCGGCGGCAGCTATAAGGTGAGCATCCGCACCGTCAAAGGGGTGGACGCCTGCGCCATCGCCAAGCGGCTGGGCGGCGGCGGCCACGAGCAGGCCGCCGGCTGCGAGCTGGAGGGCAACCTGGACAACGCCAAGGCCGCGGTGCTGGCCGAGGTGGAAAAGGAACTGGCCCGCTGCGCCCAGGGCGCAAAGGAGGAGGAATGAGTCCTCTGTGCGGCATCCTGCCGGTGGACAAGCCCGCCGGCTGGACCAGCTTCGACGTGATCGCAAAGCTGCGGGGGGTGCTGGCCACCCGCAAGCTGGGCCACTCCGGCACGCTGGACCCCATGGCCACCGGGGTGCTGCCGGTGTTCGTGGGCGCCGCCGCCAAGGCGGTGGACCTGCAGCCGGACCACGATAAGGCCTACCGGGCCGAGGTGCGCTTCGGCCTTGCCACCGACACCGGCGATGTGACCGGCACGCCGGTGGCAGCAGGGGAGAACATCCCCGACGCGGCGGCGGTGGAAGGGGCGCTGGCCGCCTTCCTGGGCCCCCGGATGCAGACGCCGCCCATGTACTCGGCGGTGAAGGTGGGGGGCGTGCCCCTCTACAAGCTGGCCCGCCAGGGCAAAACGGTGGAGCGGGCCCCCCGCCCGGTCACCTTCTACCGGCTGGAGCTGGCACAACAGACCGCCCCCGACCGGTTCGTTATCGACATCGAGTGCAGCAAGGGCACCTATGTGCGCACCCTGGTGGAGGATGTGGGGGCGGCCCTGGGCTGCCCCGCCTGCCTGGCGGCGCTGCGGCGCACCCGGGCGGGGGCGTTCACCTTGGACAGCTGCGTCACGATGGACAAGATCCAGGCCGCCAAAGAGGCGGGGGAGCTGGAAAAACTCCTGCTGGGGGTGGACACGGTGTTCGCCCACCTGCCCGCCGCCGCGGTGAGCGAGGCCGAGCGGCTGCGGCTGTTGAACGGCGCGCTGGTGCGCCGGGCCGACCTTGCCCCCGGGCGCTGGCGGCTCTATGCCGGCGATGCCTTCCTGGGCCTGGGCGAGGCCGGGGACGGAACCCTGCGCGCCGAAAAACTGTTTGTGGAAAGGGCGTGAAACGCCTTGGAGATCTGTCATCGGCTCACGGCCCTGCCGCCTGCCGCCTTCGGGCGGGGCAGCGCGGTGGCCCTGGGCTTTTTTGACGGGGTGCACATCGGCCACCGGGCGGTGATCTCCGCCGCGGTGGACTGCGCCCGCGCCGAGGGGCTGGAGGCGGCGGTGTTCACCTTCAGCCTGCCCGCCGGCCATATCATGAAGGGCGGCCGGCTCATCACCGACGGCGAAAAGCACCGCCGCATCGAGGAACTGGGGGCCGACCGCTTTTTCGAGCCCCCCTTTGAGGAATTCTGCGACCTCTCCCCCGAGGCCTTCGTCGGCGATGTGCTGCGGGGGATGTACAACGCCAAGGCCGTCTTCTGCGGCGACAACTTCACCTTCGGCAAAAAGGCCGCCGGCAACGTGGCGGCCCTCAAGGCCCTCTGCGCCCCTCTGGGCATCCGGGTGGAGGTGGTGCCCATGGCCCTCTACAAGGGCGAGACGGTCAGTTCCACCCGCATCCGGGCCGCTTTGGCGGCGGGGGATATCCGGGCGGCGAACGCCATGCTGGGCCGCCCCTATGCCATCGACTTTGAGGTGCGCCACGGCAAGGGCCTGGGGCACACCCTGGGCATGCCCACCCTGAACCAGGTCTACCCCGAGGGCTTCGCCCACCCGCGCTACGGCGTCTATGTGACCCGGGCGCTGGTGGAGGGCGCATGGCACCCCGGGGCCACCGGCTTCGGCGAGCGGCCCACCGTGAACAAGACGGGAGAGGGGGCCACCTGCGAGACCTTCCTGCCCGGCTTTTCCGGCCAGCTGTACGGCGAGCGGGTGACGGTGGAGTTCCTGGACTACATAGCCGAGAGCCGCCGTTTTGACAGCACCGACCAGCTGCGGGACGCGGTGATGGGCTGGGCGCGGCAGGCGGTGGCCTGGTTCCAAAAAGAAGCCGGTACGGGGGAGGAACATGAGCAAGCAAGGTAGGCGGGCAGCGGGTGAAGTGCCCATCGCGGGAGGGCGGCTGCCCGCTGCTTTTCCATGGGTCGTGACCGGCGCGCTGATGCTCTTCAGCCTGCTCTGTTACAACTATACCGACATCCAGCTGATCGCGCGCCACGCCATGAACCTGTGGGACGTGCTGGCGCGGGGCGAACTTTTTGCCTTTTACCGCACCGGCGCGACGCTCTCCATCGGCGACACCGTTCAGCACACCGGCGAGGTGCCCTATGATATCTGGGTGTACCTGCCCTTTGCCCTGTGGGACCTGCCGGTATACCTGTGGGAAAAGGCCACCGGCCTCACCTTTGAGGCCAACGCGCTGGCGCTGCTGTGGGTGCGCTGCAGCACGCTGGCGCCCGCTGCGGGGACGGTGTGGGCGCTGAACGGCATCGCCGGGGATCTGGGCTGTGACCACAGGCGCCGGCGGCAGGCCCTTTGGCTCTTCTGCAGTTCGCTGTTCCTGCTCAACGGGACCTTCTGCGTGGGGCAGATCGATATCTTCAGCGTGTTCTTTACCCTTTTGGGCCTGCGGGCTTACCTGTCCGGCAAGCACCGGGCCTTTGTGGGATGGTTCGCCCTGGCGGTGACCTTTAAAAATTTCGGCCTGTTCGTATTCGTGCCGCTGCTTTTGCTGCGGCAGAAACGCCCGCTGGCGCTGGTGCGGGACGGCGTGCTGGTCTGCTCGCTGACCCTTGTGTCCAAGCTGCTGTTTTTACAGGATAAACTCCAAACCCCCACGGGCTTCGACGAAGGCCGGTTCCTGGAGCGGGCGCTGGAGCGGGGCCTGGACCTGGGCAATGTGCGCCTGCCGCTGCTGGCGCTGCTGGTGGCCGCGCTGTGGCTGTTCTGCTGGCTGCGCCCCGGGCAGGATGGCCGCCAGACGCGCTGGGCGGTGTGGGCGTATCTTGCCGGATACGCCAGCTTCTTCCTTTCGGCGAACATCTGTCCCTACTGGGAGGCACTGCTGGCGCCCTGCGCAGCGCTGCTGCTGTTGAGCGGCTGGCCCGGTGAACCGTTGCTGCTGCTGGACAGCCTGGCGGGCGGCGCGTTCTTTGCGCGGGCGATGCTGACGGTCCCCCGGCTCTATGACGCAAAGGTGGTGTGGTGGTCTCCGGCGGGGTTCCTGCTGGCGCGGCATCAGGGCAGCAGGCTGGAAAATCTGGCCTATGGCCTGCGCGAGCAGGTGCTGCCGGTGGCGGAGGCGGTCTGTTTTGTGCTGCTGGCGGCCATGGTCCTGCGCTTTTGCCCCGCCCTGTGCGGTGATCGGGCCGAGCGCGGCGGGGAACCGCTGCCCCTGGATCTGACCCTGTTGCGGCTGGCGCTGGCCGCCGGGTTCGTGGTCCTGCCCATGGCAGGCTATCTGCTGGGCTGATGCCGCCCCCCGCGCCTGTAACACGGGCGGGGCCGGCACGCGGCAAAAATATCCTCCGCGGCGGGATGGATGACGAAAAATCCCTTGTAATCCGCATCCGGCTGTGCTATACTATTATGGCTACCGTGACTCAGTTTGGGGTGTATGCTCTGCAACAGAGCGCCTCGCTGCCCTGCACCGGGTCATCGGCAAATCAAGGAAACGAGGTAAACCACAATGGAAGACAAGAAAGTCATCATCGAATCCGCTCGCGTGCACGAGACCGATACCGGTTCTCCCGAGGTGCAGGTGGCCCTGCTGACCGCCCGCATCAACCACCTCACCGAGCACCTGAAGTCCAACCCCCATGACCATCACAGCCGCCGCGGCCTGCTGAAAATGGTCGGCCGCCGCCGCAACCTGCTGGCCTACCTGAAGAAGAAGGACATCGAGCGTTACCGCGCCCTGATCGCCAAGCTGGGCCTGCGCAAGTAATCACAGCAACAAAAGGCAGGCGGTCGTTTGCACCGCCTGCCTTTTACCTGTTTTTCGGCCCCGGGCCAAAAACAGGCGATTGTCCCCCGCGCCCGGCGGAGGGAAGCGTGTTTTTAGCGGTAAATCGGGGGCTTTTCGGCCCTGAAGAACCTCGGATTTATTGCTAAAGCCACCCTCCCTCCGCAACACACACCGCGGCACCGCCGCGAAAAAACACAGGAGGTATTTTTCTATGGCTTTGGAATTTGCGTCCAAGCGCGAGACCTTCCCCCATTTCAAGACCTTCCAGATGGAACTGGCCGGCCGGCCCCTGGTGGTGGAGACCGGCAAGATGTGCGGGCTGTCCAACGGCAGCTGCCTGGTGCGCTACGGCGAGACCGCCGTGCTGTGCAACGTCACCATGAGCGAAAAGCCCCGGGACGGCATCGACTTCTTCCCCCTGAGCGTGGATTTTGAGGAAAAACTCTACTCGGTGGGCCGCATCCCCGGCAGCTTCATGCGCCGTGAGGGCCGCCCCGGCGAGAAGGCCATCCTCACCAGCCGCGTGGTGGACCGGCCCATCCGGCCCCTCTTCCCCAAGACCATGCGCAACGACGTGTGCGTCACCATGACCGTCATGAGCGTGGACCAGGACTGCAGCCCTGAGATCACCGGCATGATCGGCACCTCCATCGCCCTGTCCATCTCCGACATCCCCTGGGCCGGCCCCATCGGCGGCGTGTTCATGGGCCTGGTGGACGGCGAACTGGTGGTGAACCCCACCCTGGAGCAGCGGGGCAAGAGCGACCTGCAGCTCACCGTGGCCGCCACCGAGAAGAAGATCGTGATGATCGAGGCGGGCGCCAACGAGGTGGACGAGGTCACCATGCTGAACGCCATCAAGGCCGCCCATGTGGAGATCAAGAAGATCATCGAGTTCATTGGCGGCATCGTGGCCGAGATCGGCAAGCCCAAGAAGCAGTTTCAGGATATGGAGCTGGACCACGACCTGTTCGAGGCCGTGAAGGCGGAGTATCTGGACGAGTTCAAGGCCGCCATGGACACCGACGACAAGAACGTGCGGGACGCCCGCCTCGCCCCCATCCGGGAGAAGTTGGAAGCCCAGTACGAAGAGCAGTGGGGCGCCTCGGTCATCGAGGAACTGATGTACAAGATGCAGAAGTTCGTGGTACGCCGCTGGCTGCTGGACGAGGGCAAGCGTGTGGACGGCCGCGGCATCAACGAGATCCGGCCCCTGGCCGCCGAGGTGGGCCTGCTGCCCCGGGTGCACGGCAGCGGCATGTTCACCCGCGGCCAGACCCAGGTGCTCACCGTCACCACCCTGGGCTCCACCAAGGACAGCCAGCTGATGGACGACCTGGGCACCGAGCCCTACAAGCGCTATCTGCATCACTACAACTTCCCGCCCTACTCGGTGGGCGAGGCCCGCGCGCCCCGCAGCCCCGGCCGCCGCGAGATCGGCCACGGCGCGCTGGCCGAGCGGGCGCTGGTGCCCGTGCTGCCCAGCCTGGAGGAATTCCCCTACACCATCCGTCTGGTGAGCGAGGTGCTCTCCTCCAACGGCTCCACCAGCCAGGCCTCCATCTGCGGCTCCACCCTGAGCCTGATGGACGCGGGCGTGCCCATCAAGGCCCCGGTGGCCGGCATCAGCTGCGGCCTCATCACCGAGGGCGAGCGCTGGATGACCATGCTGGACATTCAGGGCGTGGAGGACTTCCACGGCGACATGGACTTCAAGGTGGGCGGCACCCACAAGGGCATCACCGCCATCCAGATGGACATCAAGATCGACGGCCTGACCTACGAGATCATCGAGGAGGCCTTTGAGAAGTGCCGCAAGGGCCGCCTTTACATCCTGGACGAGATCATGCTGCCGGTCATCGGCGCGCCCCGTCCCCAGCTGTCCAAGTACGCGCCCAAGATGCTGTCCATGGTCATCCCCGTGGACAAGATCAAGGACGTCATCGGCAAGGGCGGCAAGGTCATCCAGGAGATCTGCGCCAACTGCAACTGCAAGATCGACGTGGAGGAGGACGGCCATGTGTTCGTCTCCGCCATCGACGTGGACGACGCCAACCGGGCCATCCACACCATCAAGACCATTGTGGAGGACCCGGAGATCGGCGCCATCTACAAGGGCCGCGTGACCCGTCTGATGAACTTCGGCGCCTTCGTGGAGATTGCCCCGGGCAAAGAGGGCCTGGTGCACATCTCCAAGCTGGATAATAAGCGCGTCGAGCGGGTGGAGGACGTGGTCGCCGTGGGCGACGAGCTGATCGTCATGGTCACCGAGATCGACCAGCAGGGCCGCATCAACCTGAGCCGCAAGGACGCTCTGGCCGCCATCGAGGCCAAGCGCAAGCAGCAGGGTTGAGCAGAATAAAACAAGAGCCGCCGCTCTTCCGTGGGGAAGGGCGGCGGCTTTTTCATGCCGCAAAGCGGCGGGAATCAATAGAAGTTTTCCTGGCGAAAAACCGTATCGGCCACCAGCGCCAACAGGAGCATCAGCACCGCCAGCCCGAAGAGCGCGCCCAGCACCCAGCCCGGCAGCGGCAGCTCCAGCACGTTCCGATAGAAATTTCCGCCGCTCAGCAGGCCAAAGCCCAGCGCGGCCAGCAGGTCGCACGCCCCGGACGCCTTGTCGTACAGGGGAACATGGGTGCCCGTCAGCACCTCTTTGGAGGGCCGCCGGCCCAGCAGCCGGGTCACGCCGCGCCAGAGCTTCACCGCGGCGACGACGGCAAAGAAGAGAGAAGCAAACACGAGAACACACCTCCCGAAGGACCGCTTTTCCGTGCCGCCCCGGCGGCAAAAAAGGGCGGAGGCTCCGGCCGTCCGCGCAAGGCAAAGGGGGCCCCTGCGGGGGCAGGCCGTTCCTGCAGCATCATTGTACCATCTTTGGAGGGCTTTGACAACAAGGCCGCCCCGCGCCATGGTTGCCCCTGCGCCGCCTTTGTGGTATACTATACTCGACTATTTCTGTGATTTCGGAAGGGGGCGGCGGGGTGAAGATCAGCGCCTGCATCGTGTGTTACGGCGGGGCCGACGAGGTCATCCGCGCCGCCCAGTCGGTGCTGCGGTACACCGCCGCGCCCCTTTCCCTCTATCTTGTGGACAACGCCAGCCCCGACGGGGCGGGCGAAGCGCTGGCTGCCCACCCCTGGCCGGAAAACGTGCGCCTGCTGCGGCTGGAAAAGAACCTGGGCTTCGGCGCGGGGCACAACCAGGTGCTGCCCCTGCTGGACAGCGACTACCATTTTGTGCTCAACCCGGATATCTTTGTGGAGAGCGACGTGCTGGGCGGCATCTGCGGCTGGCTGGAGGAGCACTCCGAGGCGGTGATGGCCACCCCGCGCCTCACCTTCCCCGACGGGCGGGAGCAGGTGCTGCCCAAGCGCAAGCCCGGCGTGCTGGGCCTGGCCGCCCGGCAGGGTGTGCCGGGCCTGAAACGCTTCGGCGACCACTACGCCATGCTGGACGAGGACCTCTCAAAGCCCACGGCCATCGAGTTCTGCACCGGCAGTTTTTTCTGCATGCGCACCGCCGTGTTCAAGGCCATCGGCGGTTTTGACGAACGATACTTCATGTATGTGGAGGACGCGGACATCACCCAGAAGGCAAGGCAAAAGGGCCTCGTTTACTACCTGCCCCAGTTCACCGCCTGCCACGCCTGGCACCGCGCCCCCCAGAAAAGCCTCAAACCCTTCTTGCAGCAGCTCAAAAGCATGGGCCGCTATTTTTGCAAGTGGGGCTTTCGGCTGTAAAGGCCTTCGGCCCGCCCGCCGCGGCGCGGCCCTGTAACACTGTATACAGCGGAAGTGGCTCCGCTTTGTGGTAAGCCGCAAGAATCGGGGGCGCCCTCGGCGCCCCGAAAAAGGAGCGAATGGCATGAAAGGCATCATTCTCGCCGGCGGCGCCGGCACCCGTCTGTACCCGCTGACCATGGTCACCTCCAAGCAGCTGCTGCCGGTGTACGACAAGCCCATGATCTACTACCCCCTGTCCACCCTGATGCTGGCGGGCATCCAGGACATCCTCATCATCTCCACCCCCGAGGACACCCCCCGCTTCGAACACCTGCTGGGGGACGGCAGCCAGTACGGGCTGCATCTGTCCTACAAGGTGCAGCCCAGCCCCGACGGGCTGGCCCAGGCCTTTTTGCTGGGGGAAGAATTCATCGGCAGCGACTGCTGCGCCATGATTTTGGGGGATAATATCTTCTATGGCAACGGCTTCTCCCGCATTTTGAAGGCGGCGGTGAACAACGCCGAGCAGAACGGCCGGGCCACCGTGTTCGGCTACTACGTCAACGACCCCGAACGCTTCGGCATCGTGGAGTTCGACGAGGCGGGCAAGGTCATCAGCGTGGAGGAAAAACCCAAGGAACCCAAGAGCAACTACGCCATCACCGGCCTGTATTTCTACGACAACCGGGTGAGCGCCCAGGCCAAAAAGGTCAGGCCCAGCGCCCGGGGCGAGCTGGAGATCACCACCCTCAACGCCATGTATCTGGAGGAGGGCAAGCTGGACGTACAGCTGCTGGGCCGGGGCTTCGCCTGGCTGGACACCGGCACCATGGACAGCCTGGTGGACGCCGCCGACTTTGTGCGCATGGTGGAAAAGCGCCAGGGCATCAAGATCAGCGCCCCCGAGGAGATCGCCTATAAGAACGGCTGGATCAGCAAGGAAAAACTGCTGGAAAGCGCCGCCCGCTACGGCAAAAGCCCCTACGGCGAGCATCTGAAACGGGTGGCCGACGCCAAAATTCGCTATTGAGCATAAGAAGGAAGGAACGCAGATGAAGATCCTGATCACCGGGTCCGGCGGCCAGCTGGGCACCGAACTGCAGCGGCAGCTGGCCGAGGGCGGCAGCAGCCTGGGCCCGCTGCCCGAGCGGCTGAAAAACGCCACCGTGCTGGCCACCGACGTGGCCGAACTGGACATCACCGACCGGGCGGCCACCATCGCCTTTGTGCGCCGTCACCAGCCGGACACCATCATCAGCTGCGCCGCCTTCACCAATGTGGATGGCTGCGAGACCAGCCCCGACGCCGCCTTCAAGGTGAACGCCATGGGGGCGTCCCATCTGGCCCAGGCCGCCGAGCGGGTGGGGGCGCGGCTCATCCACGTCTCCACCGACTATGTGTTCAGCGGCGAGGGCGACACCCCTCTGGACGAAAGCCGCCCCATCGGCCCGGTGAGCGCCTACGGCCGCACCAAGGCCCTGGGGGAGGAGTATGTGCGCAATTTCTGCCATCGCTGGTTCATCGTGCGCACTGCCTGGCTCTACGGCTACAACGGCAAGAATTTCGTCAAGACCATGGTGAACGCCGGCAGAAAGTTCGGCAAACTGGAGGTGGTGAACGACCAGCTGGGCAACCCCACCAACGCCGAGGACCTGGCCCATCACATCCTCAAGCTGGCGGTGAGCCACGACTACGGCGTTTACCACTGCACCGGCGAGGGCGTTTGCAGCTGGTATGATTTCGCCAAAGAGATCATCCGCCTGGCAGGGGTGGACGCCGAAGTGACCCCCTGCACCAGCGCCGAGTACGCCGCCAAGCACCCCGCCGCCGCCACCCGTCCCGCCTGGAGCGCGCTGGAAAACCGGATGCTTGCCTGCACCGTGGGCAACGAGATGCGCCCCTGGCAGGAGGCCCTGCAATGCTATTTCGACCACTGGGACGGCGAGAACGGCCTGAAATAAAAAGGAAAGGGATACCCCCATGAAAAAATACCTCATCACCGGCTGCGCCGGTTTTATCGGCTCGAATTTTGTCTACTATATGCTGAATAAGTACAAGGATATACTTCTTGTAAATCTTGACAAACTCACCTACGCCGGCAATCTGGAGAACCTGAAGGACGTGGAGGGCGATGCGCGTCATGTGTTCGTGCAGGGGGACATCTGCGACCGGGCGCTGGTGACGGGCCTGTTTGAACAGTACGATTTCGACTATGTCATCAACTTTGCCGCCGAGAGCCATGTGGACCGCAGCATCACCAACCCCGAAATTTTCGTGGAGACCAACGTGCTGGGCACCGTGAACCTGCTGCAGTGCGCCAAGAACGCCTGGCTGAAAGAGGGCAAATGGGCCGAGGGCAAAAAGTACCTGCAGGTGTCCACCGACGAGGTCTACGGCAGCCTGGGGGCGGAGGGCTACTTCACCGAGACCACGCCGCTTTGCCCCCACAGCCCCTATTCCAGCAGCAAGGCCAGCGCCGACATGTTCGTGATGGCCTTCCACGACACCTATGGCATGCCGGTGAACATCACCCGCTGCTCCAACAACTACGGGCCCTACCAGTTCCCCGAAAAACTCATCCCGCTGATGATCAACAACGTCAAGCACCACAAGCAGCTGCCGGTGTACGGCGACGGCATGAACGTGCGGGACTGGCTGTATGTGGAGGACCACTGCAAGGCCATCGACATGGTGGCAAACGGCGGCCGGGTGGGCGAAGTGTACAACGTGGGCGGCCACAACGAGCGGCCCAACATCTTCATCGTCAAGACCATCATCGCCCAGCTGCACGAGCGCCTCGCGGACGACGGCATCAACGAGGGCCTCATCAAGTATGTGGCCGACCGCCTTGGCCACGACCGCCGCTACGGCATCGACCCCACCAAGATCAAGAACGAGCTGGGCTGGTACCCCGAGACCATCTTTGAGGTGGGCATCGTCAAGACCATCGACTGGTACCTGTCCCACGAGGAATGGATGGCCAACGTCACCAGCGGCAACTACCAGAAGTATTACGAAGAGATGTACAAAAACCGCTAAATATTACAGTTGGTATAATCATTGCTTTCCCACGGCACCCGGTTCCACAAAAAGGCGGGCTGTCCCCAAAGCAAGACCAAAGGCCCGCATGCAATCCATGCGGGCCTTTTTGTGCAAAAGAGAGAAAGGGGCCGAATCCCGGCAAAAAGCGATTTTTTGCCCCGCCCGCGCCGTTTTCAGCATAGAGCGCCAAGGAAATGAAAAAGGAGGATATCTCCCATGAAAAAAGCCGTATGTCTTGCCATCGCCGCGGGCCTGCTGGCTCTTTCGGCCTGCGCCGCGCCTCCCGCGGAAAGTATGGAAAGCACCTCCGCGCCCGCTGTGCAAACCGAGGAAACGGGGCAGGACCACATCCGCGCCCTGCTAGGCCAATGCGGCGTGGACGTGGAGATCACCCGCTTTGAAAGCAGCTACGAGGTGAACGACTTTCTGGAGTGCACCGTCTACTCCTCGCTGGAACTGCCGAATGTGGCCGCGCTGCTGGTGGAAAAGCCGGACGGCAGCGCCTTTTACATCACCCTGCCGGACAACAGCTCGGTGGACGGGATGTACGTGGACCACGCAGGCTTGCTGAACGTCCTCACCGACGGCGTCATCCACGGGGGCGACGAGGTGATGCACAATGGCATGGGCGTGTTCAAGGTGGACCTGGACACGGGCGAAGCGGTGAGTTATGAAAACAACGAGTTTGTGTATCCTCAGGGCATTTACGGCCGGGAGTGCTCTGTGGTGGACGACCACTATACCTTCGGGGAGTGCACCGTCACCGGGGATGCGATGACCTTCCGCCTTGAACCCGCCGAGGAAAATGAAAGCTGGACGGGCACGGAACTCTACTTCCCGCCGGTCTGGACCAACGAAGCGGGCGGCGATTACCGGATGGCGGTGCTCTTCCACAACACCGCCGCCCCCGACCCGGCATTGACGGAACAGATCAAAACGCTGCCCGGCGTGCTGGAAGCCAGCTTCACCGAAGTGGACAATGCGTATTACGCCGGCACCCTGCTGGAACTGCACATGGACTCCCAGTGTGTGCTGAGCCACCAAATCAACGAGGGCGTGCCCGGCCCGGCGCTGGAAAGCTACACCATCCGCTGCTACATGCCCGACCCGAACGACGGCGCGCCGGTGGGCGGGCCCTTCATCCCCGACGCCGACACTGCCGCCGATATCGCGGAAAAGGAGCGAAAGGCCATGGAGGAGCTGGGCATGCTGAACCCCACCCCCGCGCCGTGACCCGCGCTGCTCCCGCCCCGGCCGGCAGGGAGCGGCTTCGATGAATCAAAAAGGGCAGCCCGCCTGCGCGATGCAGGCGGGCTGCCTTTCTTTGTGAGTTTTTACAGACAGGCCGGGCAGTCCTTCAGGGCCCCCTCCACCGCCAGCAGGAAGGCGGTGACCGCCGCCTGCTCGGTGGCCCAGCTGCACACCAGGCGCACGCAGGTGCGGCCGGGGGCGGGCACCGCGGTCACCTCCCAGTGGAAGGCGCCCTCCAGTTTCGCCAGTACCTCGTCCGGCAGGATGGGGAAGATCTGGTTGGAGGGGCTGTCGAACAGGAATTCCACCCCCAGGGCGGCCAGGCCCGCCGACAGCTGCTGTGCCAGCCGGGTGGAGTGCTCGCCCAGTTCCTCGTAAAGGCAGTTCTGCATCAGCTGCTCGAACTGGATGCCCAGCAGCCAGCCCTTCGCCAGCATCCCGCCCCGCTGCTTGAGGATGTAGCGGAAATCCGGCTTCAGGGCCGGGTTCAGGATGCATACCGCCTCGCCGAACAGCGCGCCGTTCTTGGTGCCGCCGATGTAAAAGGCGTCGCACACTTCGCCCAGTTCCTCCATCGACGCGCCGCCGCAGGCCAGAGCGCTGGCAAGGCGGGCGCCGTCCAGATAGAGCAGCAGGCCCAGTTCGTCGCACACGGACCGCAGGGCCCGCAGTTCGGCGGCGGTGTAGACCCCGCCGGTCTCGGTGGTGTTGCTCACATACACCAGCCGGGGCTTCACCATGTGCTCGTCGGTGTGGGCTTCCACCGCCGCCCGCACCAGTTCCGGGGTCAGCTTGCCGCCGGCCGCGGCGGGCATCGCCACGCACTTGTGGCCGGTGGCCTCGATGGCCCCCGTCTCGTGCACGCAGACATGGCCGCTGCTGGCCGCGATCACCGCCTCGTGGGGCCGCAGAAAGGCGCAGATGCAGGTGGTGTTGGTCTGGGTGCCGCCCACCAGAAAGTGCACGTCGGCGTCCGGCCGGCCGATCTTGCAGCGGATCAGCGCGGCGGCGTGTTCGCAGTGGGGGTCGTACCCGTAGCCCAGGTTGCCCTCCAGGTTGGTGTCGGCCAGGGCCTTGAGGATGGAGGGGTGGGCCCCCTCGCTGTAATCGTTGGTGAATCGGTACATCGCCATAACCTCTTTTTCTCCCGGCAGCGAGCGCAAACGGCCGCTTCCGTCGTCTCTGGGGCAATTATACCATTATTTCACAAAAAGTCCATCTTTGAGCGTTTGTGTTGCGGGCCGGATTATGCTATACTTTAATCTGTATCCGACTGCAAAGAGGGGGGGCCGGGCATGAAAGCTGTGGTCAAGGTGGGCACCTCCACGCTGGCCCACGCCACGGGGCGGCTGAACATCCGCCGCATCGAGGGGCTGTGCAAGGTGCTCAGCGATCTGAAAAACGCCGGCCACCAGATCATTCTGGTGTCATCCGGGGCCATCGGCATGGGGGTGGGCAAGCTGGGCCTGCCCGGCCGCCCGGCGGACATGCCCACCAAGCAGGCGTCCGCCGCCGTGGGCCAGTGCGAACTGATGTACACCTACGACAAACTTTTTTCCGAGTACAGCCACACCGTCGCCCAGATCCTCATCACCAGCGAGGATCTGGCGGACCCTGTGCGCAGCGGCAACCTGCACAACACCCTGGCCCGCCTGCTGGAGCTGGGGGCGCTGCCCATCGTGAACGAGAACGACACCGTCAGCACCGCCGAGATCGCCGTGGGCGACAACGACACCCTGGCCGCCCGGCTGTGCCGCAGCCTGGAGGCGGAGCTGCTGGTGATATTGAGCGACATCGACGGCCTGTACACCGCCGACCCCCACACCCACCCCGAGGCGCGGCTGCTGCGCCGGGTCCAGGCCATCACGCCGGACATCGTGGCGCTGGCCGGCGGGGCCGGCAGCGCCCTGGGCACCGGCGGCATGGCCACCAAACTCCGGGCGGGGCAGATCGTCACCGAGGCCGGGGCGGACATGGTCATCGCCAACGGCCGTGACCCGGAGGTGCTTTATACCGTGTTTGAGGGGGGCGAAGCGGGCACCCGCTTCCTCGCCCGGAAGGGAGGCAGCCAATGACCACCACCCGTGAACTTCTGCTGGCCGCCCGCAGCGCCATGGGCGCGCTGGCCCTGGCCGGCGGCGAGGAGCGCAGCGCGGCGCTGCGGGCCATGGCTGCCCGGCTGCGCAGCGAGTGCGGCGCCATCCTGGCCGCCAACGCGGAGGACCTGGAGGCCGCCAGGGCCACCGTGGCCCCGGTGATGCTGGACCGCCTGCGACTGGACGAAGCGAGAGTGGAGGCCATGGCCGCCGGCGTGGAGGCCGTGGCCGCCCTGCCCGACCCGCTGGACCGGGTGCTGAGCGAGACCACCCGCCCCAACGGGCTGGTCATCCGGCAGGTGAGCGTGCCCATGGGGGTCATCGCCATCATCTACGAGAGCCGGCCCAACGTCACCAGCGACGCGGCGGCGCTGGCCGTCAAGAGCGGCAGCGCCTGTGTGCTGCGGGGCGGCAAGGAGGCCTTCCGCTCCAACAACGCCATCGTCGACGCCCTGAAGCTGGGCCTGGCGGACGCGGGCCTGCCCGAGGACCTGGTGGCCCTGGTGCAGGACACCAGCCGCGCCTCCTCCACCGAACTGATGCAGGCCACCGGCCTGGTGGACCTGCTCATCCCCCGGGGCGGGGCGGGGCTCATCCGCGCCTGTGTGGAGAACGCCACGGTGCCCGTCATCCAGACCGGCACCGGCATCTGCCACATCTATGTGGACAAAGCCGCCGATCCGGCCATGGCGCTGGACATCGTGGAAAATGCCAAGACCAGCCGGCCCTCGGTGTGCAACGCCGCCGAGGTGTGCCTGGTGCACCGGGAGGTGGCGAAGGAGTTTCTGCCCCTGCTGCGCCGCCGCCTGGTGGACGAGCGGCAGCAAAAGGGCCTTGTGCCGGTGCAGCTGCGGCTGGACGAGGCCGCCGCGGCCATCATCCCCGGCACCCCGGCGGGCCCCCAGGATTTCGACACCGAGTTTCTGGACTACATCCTGGCGGTGGCGGTGGTGGACAGCGTAAAGGCGGCCGCCGAACACATCGCCCGGCACTCCACCGGCCACAGCGAGGCCATCGTCACCGCCGACGAGGCGGCGGCCGCGGCCTTTACCCGCATGGTGGACAGCGCGGCGGTCTATGTGAACGCCTCCACCCGCTTTACCGACGGCGGCGAGTTCGGCCTGGGCTGTGAGATGGGCATCTCCACCCAGAAGCTCCACGCCCGGGGGCCCATGGGCCTCGCCCAACTCACCAGCTACAAATACATCATTCTGGGCAGCGGCCAGATCCGCTGACCGCCATCCCATGCAAGGAGGGGACAGAACACCCATGGCAAATACCGTTTCGCAACAGGAACACGAGCGCCACAAGCGCCGGCGCGCCCGTCAGTGGCTGGGCCTTGGCATCTGCGTGCTGGTGCTGATCGGCGCCTTTACCGTCGTGGCCACGGCGGTGAACGGCGTGGCGGTGCTCTTTGACGACACCGAGGAAAAACTGGCCTACGAGCAGCGGCTGCAGGCGCTGGTCATGCTGGACCCGCTGCCCTTTGAGGACCTGGACCAGGCCGACCCGGCCCTTTTCAAGGAGGCGGCCATCTGGTCGGCGGTGTCCACCGCCCAGGCCAGTGCCACCGGGCTGGACGCCTACGAGCGTGACCCCAACACCGACAGCCTGCTGCTGCCCGCCGTGGAGGTGGACGCCGCGGCGGCCTCCCTCTTCGGGCCGGACTACAAACTCACCCACGAGACCTTCAACAACGTGGCCGGCGACATGACCTTTGAGTACGACGAGGAAAAGCAGTGCTACCTCATCCCGGTCACCGGCCAGGTGGGAATGTACACCCCCAAGGTGGAAAAGCTGGACAAAAAGAGCGGCAAGCTGTATGTGACGGTGGGCTATGTGCCCGCCCCGGGCCTCAACGGGGACTTCAGCCTCTCCGCGCCCACCGAGCCCACCAAATACATGGACTATGTGTTTGAAAAGACCGACGGCACCTATTACCTGTGCGCCCTGGAGCTCAGCGATATGAAGCCCAGTTCCAGCGCCGCCGCCAGCGCTCCCGAGACCGACATGGACTACGAGGAGTACTTCGATCCCACCAGCGCCATCGCCGAGGGCGCGGGCAGCCTGCCCGCCTCCGACAGCACGGCCGCGGAGGGGGAGCCCGCCTCCGACAGCGCGGCAGCGGACGGAGAGACCTCCGAGCCCGCGTCGGACAGCCAGAGCACCCCGGAGAGCGACAGCGAGGAATAAAGTTTGACAGCAGGCCCCCGCGCAAAAGCGCGGGGGCCTGCTGCGCGCCCAACAAAGAAGGCCCCCGGCTGTGCCGGGGGCCTTCTTTGTGAACGTCAGTCGGTGCGGATGGCGTTGGGGTAGATGCGCCGCATCGTCTCGTCGGGGTAGTGCTCGTCCATGTACACCTGCCAGGCGGCGGTGGCGGGCACGCCCTCGGCCCGCTGGCTGTAGCGGCCCATGGCCAGGGCGCTCATGGAGACGTTGGCGACCATGAACACCACCAGCACCGCCGTGAGGATCCGCCCCGGCAGGATGGGGATGGACTCGATCCAGCGGGAGAAGGGGGGATAGGCCACCTTGAACCAGGCCACCGCCGCAAAGCCCCAGAAAAAGCAGTAGAGCAGGTTGATGCGCCCGCCCAGGTTGAAGGGGATCTTGCTGTAATCCCAGAAGACGGTGCCGAACACCAGCTCGGTGAACACGCTGCACAGGTACTCGTAGGCGCCGCCCAGCACGGTGCCCGCCACGAAGAGGAAGCTGGCGGGCTTGTCCTTGTAGCGGTAGAGCAGCAGGGTGGCCAGGGCCAGCGCCAGACCCCACACCAGGCTGAAGGGCCCCCACACCACGCTGCTGCGGCTCATCCACACCCCGCCGGTGACCCGGCAGAAGATGGTCTCCACCACATCGCCCAGAAAGGCGCCGATAAAAAACAGCAAAAACAGCTTGGCAAAGCTGCAGCCGGCGGCGAACACCGTGGCCTTCTGCCGCTTTGCGTGCACGAAGCTGGCGGCGGGGTAGGCCTTCTGGATGCGCCGCTCGGTGCGGGTGAGGATCCAGCCTCCCAGCCGGGCGCTCACCGCGTCCAGCCGGCGGCCGGTGCGCTGCAGGGCGGGCAGCTTGTGCGCCACGCCCGCCAGGGTCAGCACGCTGGCGATGCCGTCCACCACCAGCAGCGCCGCCAGCGTCCACAGCAGGATGCCCCGCGCCAGCGAGGGCATCAGGTCATACAGCCCGGTGAGCAGGGGGGCGCCCCACCGCACCATCACCGCGCCCAGCAGGCCCCACAAAACCGAGGCGCTCAGGCAGATGTAGCCGTCCAGGTTGAAGCGGCGGTTGGAGTAGTCCCACCAGCGGGTGTGGCTCACGTTTTCCAGCAGATGCCCGGCCAGCCATTCCACCACCGTGGCCAGCACGGCGCTGCCGATAAACAGGAACAGAAGGTTCCCGCGCAGTTCCCACAGGCCCACGGTGATGAGCACGCCGGAGACGCCGTAGATGATGCACCAGGGGCCGAACAGCACGCTGCGGTCCACATAGCGGCGGGTGCGGATGGCGGCGAGGGTGGTCTCCAGCACCCAGCCCAGCACCGAAAAGCAGATGAACAGCCAAAGGATATGCTCCAGACTCATACGAAGACCCTCCCAAGGTCGATCAATAAAAACTGCCCGCCGGGACCGCGCGCCAGTATGATGCGACAGACGGCCCCTGCGGGCAGAAAAAGGACAATGCGGGCGGCGCCGGCGCGCCTTAGCGCCGGGGCTTGCCCTGGTAGACGATGGCCATGGCGTCCGGCCCGGTGTTGCTGGCCACCGCGGCGCCCAGCTTGAACACCGCGTCCGGGGCGCGGCCGAACTCCTTGCGGCAGAGCTTTTCCAGCTCCTTCACGTTGGGGATGTCGGTGCAGCCCAGCATGTAGTGGATGTCCCCGTCGGGATAGTCCATCCGCCGGCGGGCCAGCTTGATCATGGCGGCGGGTACGGCGGCGTCGCCCCGCACCTTGTCCTCCACCTTGGTCACCCCGTCGATCAGGCTGATGATGGGCCGCAGACCCAGCAGCTCGCCGGCAAAGGCCGCCGCCGCGCTGATGCGCCCGCTCTTTTTCATCTGCTTCAGGCTGAAGGCGGAGAGCACGATCTCCTGCCGGGCAAAGGCGGCCTCCAGTTCGGCGCACACATAGCCCACCTCAGCCCCGTTGCGCAGCCGCCGGGCCGCCTGCACCACCGGCGCGCCGTACACATAGGAATAGGTGTGGCTGTCGATCAGGTGGATGTTCAGATCGTGGTCGGGCCGCTCCTCCCGCAGCATATCCCGCGCCAGAACCGCCGCGTCGTGGGTGGCGCTGCCGGTGGAATTGATGGTCACATGCACCACGTCGGTGTAGCCCTCGTCCACATACCGGCAGTACTGCTCGCAGAACTGCATCGCGGTGACGTGGGCGGTGCTGGGCACCCCCTGGGCGGCGCGGAGCATCTGATAAAATTCGTCAAAGCTGAAATCCCGGCGCTCCACATAGCTTGCCCCGTCCAGGGTGATGACGAAGGGCAGGATGTCAATGTCGTACTGCTTTTCCAGTTCGGGGGGGATGTCGCAGGCGGAATCGGTCAAAACGGCGATCTTTCGCATAAGGTCTCTCTCACTCCCATTGATAGTCACGCAGCTGGCCCCGGCTCTCCAGATCCGCAAAATCCCACTGGCGCAGCACCTCGTACACGCCCACCGCCACCGAATTGGACAGGTTCAGGCAGCGCACGCCCCGGCGCATGGGAAGCCGCACGCAGAAGGGCTGGTTGCGGTGCAACAGCTCCTCCGGCAGGCCGGCGTCCTCCCGGCCGAAGACCAGATAGGCGCCGTCGGGATAGGCCACGTCGGTGTGGCGGCGGGGGCCCTTGCTGGTGAAATAGTAAAAGGGGCCGCTGTTGCGGGCAAAAAAGTCCTCCAGCCCCTCGTAATATGTTATATCAAGCAGGTGCCAGTAGTCAAGCCCGGCGCGCTTGAGGTGCCGGTCGTCCACCTCAAAGCCCAGGGGCTTCACCAGGTGCAGCCGCGCCCCCGTCACCGCGCAGGTGCGGGCGATGTTGCCGGTGTTCTCCGGGATCTGGGGCTCCACCAGCACGATGTTCACCACCGGCATCGCCTCAGCCCTCCCGCAGGGCCAGCCGGCCCAGCAGCGGCTCGAACCACACGCCCAGGGCCGTGGCGGCCTCGGGGTCGGTGGCGGCAATGGCCTCCGCCACAAAGCCGGCGGCGGCGTCGGTGGCGGCGGAGAGGGCGTTGCCCCGCAGCAGCGCCCCGGTGAGCACCGCGGCGAACAGGTCGCCGGTGCCGGGGTAGCTGCGATCCAGCCGCAGCCGGCGCACCACAAAGCTGGAACGCCCCGCGCCGGCGCAGGCCAGGTTGCGCCCGGAGGGGATGCCGGTCACCACCGCCTGCGGGCACAGGGTGGTCAGCCGGCCGGCCAGCTCCAGGGCGGCGGCGTCCTCCAGATCGCCCTCGGGGGTGGGCTGGCCCAGCAGCAGGCAGGCCTCGGTGAGGTTGGGCAGGACCAGGTCCGCCGAGCGGCACAGCGCCTGCATGCCGGGCAGCTTGTCCTCCATGCCGGCGTAAAAGCGGCCGTGATCGGCCATCACCGGGTCCACCACCTTCAGCGCGTTCGGCCACAGGTAAAAGGCCTTGGCAGCCAGGTGCTGATCCTCCTCGCTGGCTAAGTATCCGGTGTAGATGCAGTCAAAGGCCACGCCCAGCGAGCGGTAATGCTCCAGTGCCGCGTCGCCGTAGCCCTGGCACAGCTGCACCGCCGGCTGGCCCAGCCCGCCGGTGTGGGTGGAAAAGATGGCGGTGGGCAGCAGCACGGGCTGGTGGCCCATGGCGGCCAGGACCGGCGCGATCACTGACAGGCTGCACCGGCCCAGCCCGGACAGATCATGGATGCACAAAACGGTTTTGGGTGCTTGGAATCGCAAAAGGGTCACTCCTCCCGGCGCGGGCCGGGCCCGTACCAATCGTGTAGAATCATTGCACTCTATTGTAGCACAAACCAGAGGGCAAAAAAAGACGTATGGAGGAACATTTTGCGGGAAATACTAAGACAGGACCCGGCAACGACCGGGCTACGCAGACAAAGAGGAGGGGTACTGAAATGAACAAACGCACCACCCGCACCACCATGATGGTAGCCGGCGGGCTGGCCGCCGCCACCGCCATGACGGCCGCCGGCATGGCCGCCGCCAAGAACAGCCGCAAGGTGAAGAAGATGGCCAAAAAGGTGGGCCACGGGGCCCAGCAGGCTGTGCTGGACCTGGACAAGGCCATCGGCCGCTATTACCGCTGAGGGGGCGTTCGCCCCCCCCCCGGGGCCGCGCGGGCAGCGCGGCCTGTTTTTTTGCCCCGCCGCACTTGCATTTTGCGCCGCCAGGTGGTATAACGGCAATGAGGAAGACCGCCGGGGCACACGGCCCCGGCGCAAGTGCAAGGAGGTCTCTTGTAAGATGAAACAGAGTTTGGCTTTGGCCCTCGCCGCGGCGATGGCCCTCTCGCTCGCGGGCTGCGGCGGCAATGCGCCCGCTTCCCAGCCGGCCAGCGTGTCCCAGTCCGCTTCCCAGCCGGCGAGCGCGCCCCAGTCCGCTTCCCAGCCGGCCAGCGCTTCCCAGCCGGCGAGCGTGTCCCAGCCGGCCGGCGAGACGGCGCGGGGCAACTATTTTGAACAGAACGGCATCCCCGTGCTGGACGCGCCGTCGGATTGCGAGGTGCGCGCGGTGGCCTACGATATGGAGGACAGCACCATCCAGCGCACGGTGCCGGCCAAGGTCAGCGCCAAAGTGGTGGTGGGCGATGCGGAGAAAGAGGGCTACAAAAAGGTCGCGCTGTATGTGACGGTGACCTGCTCCGACTTTGCCTTCAACGAGGAGGGCGGGCTGGACGAGAACGTGGCCTACAACAGCGGCATTTACGACCTGTACACCGGCCGGGCGCTGCCCAGCCGCAGCACCACCGGTGACGCGGCGTACGATTATTCCGCCACCGTGGAGGTGGACGGCACTTCCTACGACATCTCCTACAGCAAGAACGTTCAGTGGATGGTGCTGCCGTTGGACGGTGGGGAAGTGTACCGACGGTGCAACCAGAACTGGGTGTTTGAGGTGCCCGAGGCCTACGACGGCCTGGTCTACTGCGCCGCCGACAAGCTGAGCTACGACCCTTCCACCTACAGCGAGGAGATCGACGAGAACGAGTATTACGCGATGGATCTTTTGAACGACGAGAGCTGCGCGGCGGACACCACGGTGTTCTTCCGCTTTGGCGACAAGACCCAATGAGCTTTTGGCTGAACGCCCGGGCCGCGCGCAACGCGCGGCCCTTTTTTTATTTGGGAAAAAACTTTACAAAATGTCTGGTGACAGGCCCCGCGCCGGGAGAGTATAATAGAACCAGCGACATAAAACGACGAAAAGGAGCGTGAGGAGGATGGAAGCGACGACCACCCTCATTCTGGAAGGGGGCGCCATGCGGGGGCTGTTCACCTCGGGCGTGCTGGATGTGTTCATGGAGAACGACCTGTATTTTCCCCAGGTGGCGGGGGTCTCGGCCGGGGCGCTGAACGGGGTGAACTATGTGGCGCACCAGCCCGGGCGCAGCCGGGCGGTGAATTTGGACTACGCCAACGACCCCCGGTATATGGGCGCGGGGCATCTGTTGAAGGAGTTCAGCTATTTCAACTTCGACTTTCTGCTGGGTGAGGTGAGCGAGACCCTCAATCCCCTGGATTTCGACACCCTCTATTCCTCGCCTCAGAAGCTGTGGGCGGTGGCCACCGACTGCCGCACCGGCGGCCCGGTGTATTTTGAGAAAAACGAGCAGGGCATCGACTTCATGGACGCGGTGCGGGCCTCCGCCAGCCTGCCCCTGATGGGCCACATGGTGAAGGTGGGGCGGCACGTCTGCCTGGACGGCGGGGTGGCGAACCCGGTGCCCCTGCCGGAGGACCTGCCCTTTGCCACGGGCAAAACGGTGCTGGTGCTCACGAGGCAGGCGGGCTTTCGCAAGGGGGCGCAGCCCTATGTGGTGCGCCGGCTCTACCGCCGGCGGTACGGCGCCCACCCGGAACTGCTGGAGGCGTGCCTGACCGGCCCGGAGCGGTACAATCACCGCATGGATGAGATCGACCGGATGGAGGCGGCGGGGGAACTGTTCGTCATCCGCCCCGAGGAACCGGTGACGGTGAGCCGGGCCGAGCGCAACGTGGAAAAGCTGGACGCCCTCTACCGCCGGGGCCGGGTGGCCGCCGAGAAGGCGCTGCCGGCGCTGCGGCAGTTTCTGGAGCAGGAATGAAAGAAGCGACCCCCGGGGCCATGGCCCCGGGGGTCGCCTGTTTGCGGCGGAGAAGAAAAGACCGTTTTACAGCATCCGCACCCGGATCACCGAGGGGATGGCGGCCAGCTGGTCCGCCAGGGCGGGGTCGACGCCGCCGGTGACGTCCAGCAGGGTGTAGGCCATTTCTTTTTTGCTCTTGTTCACCATGTTCTCAATGTTCAGCTTGCTCTGGGTGATGGCGGCGGTGATGGCGCTGATGAGGCCCGGCTCATTCATGTGGATCACGCACACCCGCTTGCCGGCGGCCCGGGGCTGCACCACCTCGGGCAGGTTCACGCTGTTTTTGATGTTGCCGTTCAGCAGGTAGTCCGCCAGCTGGCTGGCGGCCATCACGGCGCAGTTCTCCTCACTCTCGGGGGTGGAGGCCCCCAGGTGGGGGATGCAGGTGATGCCCGGCACCCCCAGCAGTTCGGCGGAGGGGAAGTCGGTGACGTAGGCGGCCAGCTGGCCCTCGGCCAGCGCCGCCAGCAGGTCGGCGTTGTTCACAAGTTCGCCGCGGGCAAAGTTCAAAAGGCGCATCCCCGGTTTGCAGGCCCGGAACAGCGCCGCGTTGAAGGAACCCTTGGTCTGGGGGTTCACCGGCAGATGCAGGGTGAGGTAGTCGCACTGGGCCGCCAGTTCCGCCAGGGTCACGCTGTGGCGCACCCCGCGGCTGAGGTTCCAGGCCGCCTGTACCGAGATGTAGGGGTCGTAGCCGTAGACCTCCATCCCCAGATGCACCGCCGCGTTGGCCACCTTCACGCCGATGGCGCCCAGGCCCACCACGCCCAGCTTTTTGCCCGCCAGTTCCGGGCCCACAAACTGGCTCTTGCCCTTTTCCACCAGCGCCGGCACCGCGTCCCCCTCGCCGGCAAGGCCCTGCACCCACTCCATCGCGGGCAGCAGGTTGCGGCTGGCAAGCACCAGGCCGCCGATGGTCAGTTCCGCCACGCCGCCGGCGTTGGCGCCGGGGGTGTTGAACACCACCACCCCCGCCGCGCTGCACTTGTCCACCGGGATGTTGTTCACCCCCGCGCCCGCCCGGCCGATGGCCAGCAGGCTGTCGGGCAGGGGCATGTCGTGCATTTTGGCGCTGCGCACCAGAATGCCCTGGGGCGCGTCGGCGTCGTTGTCCACCCGGAACTGGGCGGGCCCCAGCTTGGCCAGGCCCGCGGGTGCGATGTTGTTCAGTGTTTTGATGGTATACATAAGGCCCTTTCTCCTTTTATCAGCCGTACTGCTTTACAAAATCTTCCATGAACTGCACCAGTTTGGCCACGCCCTCGGCGGGCATGGCGTTGTAGATGGAGGCGCGCATGCCGCCCACCAGCCGGTGGCCCTTCAGGTTCACAAAGCCCGCCTCGGCGGCCTTGGCGCAGAAGAGTTTGTCGGTGTCGGGGTCGGGGCTGGTGAAGGTGACGTTCATGATGCTGCGGTCGGGTTTGTTCACCGGGTTTTTGAAGAACTCCTGGCTGTCCAGATAGTCGTACAGCACCTTGGCCTTGGCGTTGTTGCGCTTTTCCATCTCCGCAAGGCCCCCGATCTCCTCCTCGATGTACTTGAGGGTGAGGCCGGTCATGTAGATGCACCAGCAGGGGGGCGTGTTGTACATGCTGTCCGCTTCGATCAGGGTGGTGTAGTTCAGCATGCTGGGCACGTTCTGCGCCGCGTGGCCCAACAGGTCCTCCCGCACGATGGCGATGGCCATGCCCGCCGGGGCCACGTTCTTCTGCACCCCGAAGTAGATCAGGCCGTACTTCGACACGTCGGTGGGGCGGCTCAGGATGCAGCTGCTCATGTCCGACACCAGGGGCACGCCCTCCACCTGGGGCACCTTGGTGAACCGGGTGCCGAAGATGGTGTTGTTCTCGCAGATATGTACATAGCTGGCCCCGGGGGTGTACTGGATGGCGTCCACGTCGGGGATGGCGGTGTAGTTGATGTCCTTGGTGTTGGCCACGATGTTCACCTTGCCGAACTTGGCCGCCTCCTTGGCCGCCCGGTTCGAGAAGTTGCCGGTGACCAGATAGTCCGCCTGGCCGGTGGTCATCAGGTTCAGGGGCACCATGTCGAACTGGGTGGAGGCGCCGCCCTGGATGAAGCCCACCTTGTAATTGTCCGGGATGGACAGCACCCGCCGCAGCCGGGCCTCGGTGTCCTTGATAATGGCGTCGAAGGTACTGCTGCGATGACTCATCTCCATCACGGACTGCCCGCTGGAGCCGTATTCCATCAGCTCTGACTGGGCGGTCTTGAGCACCTGCTCAAACA
>DWYI01000046.1 GCA_019118765.1 Candidatus Allofournierella merdavium
TCTGGATACTTTGTCCATGAGCCTGAGCGTAAGACGAGGGATGGGGGGATTCCATATATGCCCTGTATGCTGATGAAACCAGACCTGCGCTTGCGGCTCCACGCCACGCAAGCACAGCCCTGTTTTCTTGCCGCTTCAAATGCCCTTGCCCTCCCCGGCGGCAACGGCATTTTCACGGCAACGCCGACAGAGCGTATAACACACTACACTTTGCTCCGCAAAGTCGTGTGCCAAATGGGGGCGTTGCCCCCTTTGGAAACCCCCACAAGAAAAGGCGGTACGCTACCCCTCCACGGGGCGCATACCGCCTTTTCTTGTTATCCAGCCCTCCGGCTGTATCGGTTGAGCAAAAGTCAGCGTGGGATTGATGTGGTATCTTTATCTAAGTGAACCCCCGGTCTCCCACTTGCTCACCGCCGCGCTGCTGACCCCCAGCTGCGCCGCCAGCTGCCCCTGGGTCAGGCCCTTCGCCCGCCGCAGCCGCTGCACCGTCTCGCCGATGGTGTTCATGCCCGTCACGCCCCTTTCGTTCCTTTCCCATCTTACCACAGCCTCCGCCGGGGCACAATGGAGCCGTCTTCAAACCGGTGGATGATTTTTTCAACCATTATTTGAATCGTGTAGCAAAAAACGGCGCGGGCTGAAACTCAGCCCGCGCCGCCGTTGGCTCTGCGGTTTGATCAGGTGTCCTGCAGTTCGCCCTTGCTGGCGGCCTTCAGGTAGGCGTTGATGAAGCCGTCCAGATCGCCGTCCATCACCGCCTGCACGTTGCCGTTCTCGTAGCCGGTGCGGTGGTCCTTCACCAGGGTGTAGGGCATGAACACATAGCTGCGGATCTGATGGCCCCAGGCGATCTCCTTCTGGACGCCCTTGATGTCGCTGATCTTGTCCAGATGCTCCTGTTCCTTGATCTGGTACAGCTTGGAGGCCAGCATCTTCATGGCGGTGTCCCGGTTCTGGAACTGGCTGCGCTCGGTCTGGCAGCTGACCACGATGCCGGTGGGCTTGTGGATCAGGCGCACCGCGCTGGAGGTCTTGTTGATGTGCTGGCCGCCCGCGCCGGAGGAGCGGTAGACCTGCATCTCGATGTCCTCGGGGCGGATCTCCACCTGGATGCTGTCGTCCAGTTCGGGCATGACCTCCAGGCTGGCAAAGCTGGTCTGACGGCGGCTCTGGCTGTCGAAGGGAGAGACGCGCACCAGCCGGTGCACCCCGTTCTCGCCCTTCAGCAGGCCGTAGGCGTTGGGGCCCTCCACCAGGATGGAGGCGCTCTTGAGGCCGGCCTCGTCGCCGTCCTGGTAATCCAGGGTGCTCACCTTGAAGCCGTGGGCAACGCCCCAGCGGTTGTACATCCGGAAGAGCATGTCCGCCCAGTCCTGGGCCTCGGTGCCGCCGGTGCCCGCGTGGAAGGTGAGGATGGCGTTGTTCTTGTCATACTGGCCGCTGAGCAGGGTGATGAGCTGCAGCTCCTCCACGGCTTTCGCCACCGCGTTCACCGACTCCTCCGCCTCGGGGATGAGGGAGGGGTCGTTCTCCTCCTCGCACAGCAGCACCATGGTGTCCGCGTCGTCGCACAGGGTCTTGAGTTTGGCGTACCGCTCCAGCTTGCCCTTGAGCGCGCTCATCTCGCTGAACACCTTGCCGCTGGCCTCGGTGTCGTCGTAAAAGCCGGGCATGGTCATCTTGTGCTCCAGCTCGGCCACCCGCTTTTCGCTGGCGTCGATGGCCAGCGCGTCGCCCAGTTCCGCCACGGCCTGCCGGTGCTCGCCCATCTGCATTTTCAGTTCGTCAATGGTGATCATATCGCAATTCCCTTCTGTGTGCTCTAAACATATCCCATAGTAGTATAGCCGAAACCCGGCGCAAAGTAAAGGGTTTTGCCCTCCGCCCCATTTGCATTTTGCCCCTGTTTGCGCTACAATAGCATCAAATACCGTCTGCCGGCCACCGGGCCGGCGAAAAGGAGTTTTTATGGCTGATTACACCGGCTGCAAGTGCCCTGTCTGCCAGCAGCCTTTTGCCGAGGGGGACGACCTGGTGGTCTGTCCCGAGTGCGGCGCGCCCTATCACCGCGCCTGCTATCAGAAAAACGCCGGCTGCCTGTTTGCCGACCGGCACGGCGCCGGCTTCGAGTGGAAGCCCGCCCCCGGCGAGATGCCGGGCCGGGACGGCGGGCCCGGCGCGGGGGCGGAGATCCCCTGTCCCGCCTGCGGGGCGATGAACCCGGCGGGGGGGCTGTTCTGTGAGAGCTGCGGCGCGCCGCTGCGCGCCGGCGGCCCCCGGTACGCTCCCGGCGGCCCGGCCCCCTCTTACGGGCCGGCCTCCTACGGGCCGCAGACCGCGCCCCGGCCGGACCCCTTTCAAAGCCCCCAGGCCGCCATGGGCCAGCTGCATCCGGAGGACGATCTGGGCGGCGTGAAGGCGCGGGACTGGGCGGCCTTTCTCGGCCCCAACGCCGGCTATTACCTGATGAATTTCAAGCGGATGGCTGTGACCGGTCAGAAGCTGGCGGTGTCCTTCTCGGCATTCTTCTTCGGGCCCTTCTATTTCTTCTACCGCAAGATGTGGCTGCCCGCGGCCGTGTTCCTGGCCACCGACGTGCTGTTTGCCTACATCCCCCAGCTGATTCAGTTTATGGTGCTGGGCGGCAGCCCGCTGGTGGCAGGGCTCGACCTGGATCTCTTCTCCCAGGTGCTGAACGTGCTGCGGGTGGTGAATCTCGCCATTCAGTTCCTGGAGGGGCTGCTTGCCGTGTACTGGTACCGGCGCATCGGTGAGCAGCGCATCGCCCGCGTGCTGCAAAGCTGCGACTCCGCCACAGCGCCCGCCGCTCTGGCCAGGGCGGGCGGCGTGAGCCTCACCGCCCTGGTGGTGAGCCTGTCGGTGGTGCTGGGGATTTACTTCGTGCTCTCCTTCACCGCGCTGGCGCCCCTGATGGCCACCCCGCTGGCGGGCATGGCGGTCTGACGCAAAAAACCCCGAAAACCCGTCAAACAGCGGTTGACAGCCGCCGCTTTGATTGGTATAATAAATTACTGCCCTTTAAAAGGGTGGCTATCCTTGCCCCGCA
The DNA here is from genome assembly GCA_019118765.1 of Candidatus Allofournierella merdavium. Lineage (GTDB taxonomy): Bacteria > Bacillota > Clostridia > Oscillospirales > Ruminococcaceae > Allofournierella_A > Allofournierella_A merdavium. The sequence continues at coordinate 3,071 of DWYI01000046.1, forward strand.
AGGGGCCATATGTCCAAAAGGAGGTGCACAGAAATGGCAAAGTACGAGACCATGCTGGTTACCAGCGTCGCCCTCGACGAGGAGGCTTCCGCCGCTCTGGTGGGCAAGTTCAAGACCCTGATCGAGGCGAATGGTACCATCGATTCTGTTGACGAGTGGGGCAAACGCCGCCTGGCCTACCCCATCAACGACGAGGAAGAAGGCGTGTACACGGTGATCAAGTTCACCAGCGAGCCCGCGTTCCCCGCCGAGCTGGATCGCGTTTACAAGATCACCGACGGCGTTCTTCGCACGATGATCGTGGCCGAAGCCGAATAAGGAGGCCAACCCATGCTGAATGTTGTAGCTTTGATGGGCCGGCTGGTGGCCGACCCGGAACTGCGCCACACCCCCCAGGGCGTGAGCGTGACCACCTTCACCATTGCGGTGGATCGCAGCTTTGTGCGTCAGGGTGAACAGCGGCAGGCCGATTTCATCGACATCGTCTGCTGGCGTTCCAGCGCCGAGTTCGTCTGCAAGTATTTCCAGAAAGGTTCGCTGATCGCCGTGAACGGCTCGATCCAGACCCGGACCTATCAGGACAAGAACGGCAACAACCGCAAGGCGTTTGAGATCGTGGCCGACAACGTTCATTTCGCCGGCAGCAAGTCCGGCGGCAACACCGGCTCCGGCGCCGGCAGCTACGCGCCCCGGCAGGAAGCTCCCCGCGAGGCGGCCCAGGAGGCCCCCACCTACTCCGCCGGCAGCAACGAGGATTTTGCTGTGATCGACGACGGCGAGGATCTTCCGTTCTAACGAATCGAATTCTGACAGGAGGTAACCAGCCATGGCTTTTGAGAAGACCGAAGGCCGGCCCCAGCGCCCCGTGCGCCGCGGCCGCAAGAAGGTCTGCAGCTTTTGTGTAGACCGCATTGAGCACATCGACTACAAGGATGTTGCCCGCCTGCGCAAGTATGTCAGCGAGCGTGCGAAGATCATTCCCCGCCGCGTGACCGGCACCTGCGCCTTCCATCAGCGGGAGCTGACCGTCGCCATCAAGCGCGCCCGTCACGTTGCCCTGATGCCCTATGTGAGCGATTGATGTTCACTCCCGGCGCCCCCGCCCCCTTGGGCGGGGGCGCTTTTTGTCGTTCGGGCCGGCGGCCTGCCCATCTTTTCCCGGATAAAGACAGCCCGGCAGGAGTTTCCTCCTGCCGGGCTGTTTGCAACTCAGGTACCGGGCGCGGGCGTGGGGGCCGGGGAAGGCGTGGGCGCCGGCGTCGCCTCGGGCGGATTGATGACCACCCGCTCCTTGGCGATGTAGACGTTCACCGTCACCTCGTTCACGTCGATGAATGTGCCCGCCTCCACATCGGTGCGCACCACGCAGTCGCTGGCGTAGTCGCCGTTGTTCTCGATCATAAAGAAGCTGGCCTTGATGTTGCTGGCCGCCAGCTCCTTCTCGGCGCTCTCCCGGGTGAAACCGATGATGTTGGGCATCTCCACCTTTTCCGGCCCCTTGCTGATGACCAGTTCGATCAGGGGCTGCGTCTCGGTGGTGGTGGTGCCCTCCTCCGGGGTCTGGCGGATCACCACTCCCTGCGCGTAATCGGAACTGTATTCCTGGGCGGTGATGGCAAAGCGATAGTTGGCGCTGAACTGCGGATCGCTCTGCAGCTGGCTGTAGGTGTAGCCGGTGAAGTCGGGCACCAGCACCGCCTCCGGCGTCTCGCTGCTGGCCGGCTGGCTGGTGCTGGTGATGGGCTGACCGCTCTCCCGGCCCAGGATGCTCCACAAGAGCAGCGCGAAGAGCACCGCGATGACCACCAGACTGCCCGCCAAAAGGCTTTTGCCGCTGACCGCCCACTCCCGGCCGGTGGGATGGCTCAGGTTCTCCGCCGCCCGCTCGCTCATCAGCGCGCCCATCAGTTCCGGCACATTCTGGATGCGCTGGGCGGGGTCCAGTTCCAGGGCGCCCTCCAGCACGGCGGACACGTGCCCCGGTACCGACGGCTCCAGCTGCCGCGCGGCCGGCAGGCTGTCGCTCACCAGCCGCTGCCGGGCGCTCACCGGCGCCTGGCCGGTGACCAGGCGGTAGAACACCGCGGCCAGGCCGTACACGTCGGTATAACGGCCCTCGAACTCGGCGGCGGAGTACTGTTCGGGGGCGGAGTATCCCTCGTACAGCTGGCTTTTCAACTCCCCGCCCTCGGTGCGCAGGCCCAGTGTACCGTAGCCGCACAGCCGGGCGGTGCCGCCGCCGGTGAGCAGGATGTTTTCCGGGGAAATGCCCCGGTGCACCAGCCCCGCCTTGTGCAGGGCAGCCACACCCTCCATCACCGCCTGCATCATGCTGCGCGCCTGGGCCGCCGGGATGCAGCCGGGATGCTCGCTGAGATAGTGGCTCAGGGTCTCGCCTCCCACCTGCTCCAGCACGGCATACACCGTGTTGTTGGCCTCCACCACGTCCAGCACGGCGGCCAGGCCGGTGGCCGGGGTGATGCGCATGATGCTGCGGTACAGGTCGGCAAAGTCCATCCGGGTGGTCTTGAACAGCACCTCCTTGCCCTCCTTGGGCAGGATGGAACCCGCGGCATCCCGCCCCTCGCTAAGGGTCACCGGGAAGTATTCCTTCAGGATCACCCGCACGCCGCCGCTGTTTTCCAGCGCGGCGTACATCACGCCTTCGCCGTCGGTGAAGATGTGCCGTCCCACGGTGTAGCGCCCGGCCAGCAGGCTGGCAAAGGGCAGCGTGCCCGGGGGGTTTGAGTTCCGCAGGCTCTTGTCACAAAAGGGGCACCGGTCCTTGCCCGGCTCCACCCGGGAAAGGCAGTGGGGGCAGAGAATGACGTCGGCCATCGCCATCGTCCTCCTTTGTTCGCGATGATAGAAAGCGCCCGCCCGTCACCCGAACCGGGGCGGACGGACAGGCGCCGGGCGCGGAGGGGCGGATCAGCGATCCAGGTCCTCCTCGTTTTCCAGGTTGTGCCAGGTGTTCTGCACGTCGTCGTCGTCGTCCAGCGCGTCCAGCAGTTTCGCCATCAGTTTCTGGTTCTCCTCGTCGGTGATGGCGGTGGTGGTGGCGGGCACCATCTCCACCTCGGCGGAGATAAAGCTGTACCCTTTATCCTCCAGGGCCTGCCGCACGTCGGAGAACTTGTCCGGGTCGCAGGTGACCTCCACCACGTCGTCGCCCATGTCAAAGTCCTCGGCGCCGGCGTCGAAGCAGTCCTCCATGACCTTCTCCTCGTCCAGGCCCTCGCCATCCAGCACGATGACGCCCTTCTGGGTGAACATAAAGCTCACACAGCCCATGTTGCCCAGGTTGCCGCCGAACTTGTCGAAGTAGTGGCGCAGGTTAGCCGCGGTGCGGTTGCGGTTGTCGGTGAGGGTCTCCACCATCATGGCCACGCCGCAGGGGCCGTAGCCTTCGTAGGTGATGGCCTCGTAGTTGTCCTTCTCGCCGCCCTCGGCCCGCTTGATGATGCGCTGGATGTTGTCGTTGGGCACGTTCAGGCTCTTGGCCTTGGCGATCAGGTCCCGCAGCTTGCCGTTGGAGTTGGGGTCACCGCCGCCGGCGCGCACCGCCACCGCGATCTCACGGCCCACCTTGGTGAAGATCTTCGCCTTCTGGCCGTCGGTCTTTTCCTTCTTGCGCTTGATGTTGTTCCATTTGCTGTGTCCGGACATATTCGGATTCCTCCTATTAGATCTTGGGCCATTTTTGCCCAAACAATTGCCTGTAACTAAATAATTTTATCATATCCCGCGGGGGATGGCAAGGGGCGGCGGGTGCTGCGGGCGGGCGTGAACGGGCAAAAAAGGCCGAATGTCTCGTTCTGTGCCCTTTTGCCGGTCCGGTGGGTCAGAGATCCAGTTCCATGTTCACCGATTTCTCGGCAAAACCGTACGCCCGGTAGAGTTTCATGGCCCGCGCGTTCTGCGCGTTCACCTGCAATTCCAGGCCGCAGCAGCCCCGCCGCCGGGCAAGCTTCTTGCACTCGTCCAGCAGGCGGCGGCCGATGCCCCGGCCCCGGTGCGCCTCGTCCACCGCGATGGAGTCGATGAAAAGGGTCTTGCGTTCCACCTTCACCGGGCCTTCCGCCTGCCGCTCGGCAAAGATCACAAGGCCGGTGACGGCGCCTTCCTCCTCCCACACCAGCACCTGACCGCCGCGCACCAGTTCATCGAAATAGTCCGGCGTCAACACCGTGACCCCGGCGCGGTAGACGTCCGGCCGCCAGCCGGCGTGCAGCCGCTGCACCTGCTCCATGATGGACTCCGCCGCTTCGTAGTCATTCATCACCGCGCTTCGGATCATCTTCCCTGCCTCCCTGTCATTTGAGGTTGCGCAGCGCCTTGGGGTAGTGGTTCTTCACCCGGCCGCCGCTCACCTTTCCCCCGCCCAGGGGCAGGCCGTCTACCAGCACGGCGCACCAGCCGTTCTGCGCGGTGCACGCCTCGATCTCCTCGCCCCGCAACCAGGCCTCCACCCTTTCGTCGCCCAAAGTCAGTTCCTCCCGGTTTTCGCAGCCCGGGCCGAAGGCCATGAACAGATGGTGGGCGGGCTCAAAACGGCCCTTCTGCGCCCGGCCCAGCGCCACGCCGCAGCGGGCGACACTCAGCTTGAGGCCGTCCCCCTGCCAGGCGGGCGGCGGCAGGAACAGCCGCTCGGCTGCCGCCAGGGTGGCCCGGTCTTTCAGTGCCGGGAAATACTCCGCCGCGAAGGCCAGCCACTCGGCGCAGGGCTTGGCCGGCCGGGCGGGCTTTGCCCGCCGGGGAGCCGCAACGGGGGCGTCCGGGCTTTTCTGCAGCTTGGCCATGAAGTGCCCCTCGCCCCCCTGGGCGGGCCAGATGCGGCGGGTCTTCGCCGCCGGGAAGGGATATTCACCGCAGCGGTTTTCTTCGCCGGAGCCGCCGAAGGCGACACCGCAGTCCAAAAGGGAAAATTCCGGGTGCAGCGCCAGAAAGCGGCCGATCTGCCCCTCGTCCTCCTCGGGGGCGAAGGTGCAGGTGGAGTAGACCAGCAGCCCGCCGGGGGCCAGCGCCGCCGCGGCGTTTTCCAGGATCTCCGCACCCAGCGTCGCGCACCGGGCTACCAGGCCGGGGCTGTGCTGGGCGACGGCCTGGGGCTCCTTGCGGAACATCCCCTCGCCGGAACAGGGGGTGTCCACCAGCACCCGGTCGAACCAGCCGGGCAGGGCCGCCGCGATGCGGGCGGTGTCGCCGGTGGTGACGACGGAATTCACCGGACCCATCCGCTCCAGGTTGCTCAGCAGCGCCTGGGCGCGGGCGGCATCGTACTCGTTGCTCACCAGCACCCCCTGCCCTTCCAGCGCCGCCGCCAGCTGGCTGCTCTTGCCGCCGGGCGCGGCGCACAGGTCCAGCACCCGCTGGCCGGGCCGCACCTCCAGCAGCGCCGCCGGGGCGCTGGCCGAGGGCTCCTGCAGATAAAACGCCCCCGCGTGGTGATAGGGGTGTTTGCCCAGCCGCAGTTCACTGTCTCCAAGCACAAAGCCCTCGGCGCAGAAGGGGGATGGCGTCAGCGGCACATCCAGCCGGGCGGCCAGCCATTCCGGCGCGCAGCGCAGCCGGTTCACCGTCAGGCCCCGGGCGGGCGCCTGTGGCGCGTTGAACAGCGCGTCGAACCGCTCGCCCAGCAGCGCCCGCTCCCTTGCCTCAAAATATTCCGGGTACATACTTCACCGCCTTTGCATAACCGCCCCGCAGCGGGACAGAATAGGAACGAAGGGGCAGACGATCAGCCGCCCCCGTCATGGAAAGGAGACAAACATCATGGAAAACCGCAATACCAAGACCAGCAGCCAGAACGCCAAGACCACTTCTCAGTACGACAAGACCGACGCGAAGAACGCGGTCACGAACTCGGTGAACGGCAAGTCCACCAACGCCGCCAAGAACGGCGCCAAGAACTGCACCAGCACCAAAGGCACCAAATAAGCAGATTCTGACCACAAAAAGGGGCCGGACGGGATCAACCGTCCGGCCCCCGCTTTCTGCGTTTCCCGTGCTTATTCCGCGGGCTTTTCCTGCGGGTCAAAGCCCGCCCACAGCGCCTCGAACAACTCGTCGATGCGCCCGGTCTGCCCGGTGAGGTACAGCCAGCCCAGCAGCGCCTCAAAGCCGGTGGAGGCGCGGTATTCCTGCGGGGTGGCGTGTTTTGCCACCGTGGCCTTGCTGGCGTTGCGCCCCCGGCGCAGCACCGCCTGCTCGGCCTCGGTGAGCAGGGGCTCGATGACCTGCAGCGCACGGCTCTGCCCCTTGGCGGATACATACTGTACGCACACCCCATGCAGTTTGCCCGGGGTGAGCCGGGTGCGTTCCACCAGGCGGCGACGCACCAGCAGTTCCAGCACGCCGTCCCCCACAAAGGCCAGGTTCAGCGGCGACTGCTCGTGGATGTCCACCGGCGTTTCGCTCTCCAGATACAAATGTTCCCACTCCTTTTCGCGGGCACTGCCCGCCCTCTCAGAAGATATAATCGAACTCGTACTCGCCGATCTTGATGGTGTCGTCCTCCTGCACGCCCTGGGCCACCAGGTCGTTCAGGATGCCGCTGTCCCCCAGCTGGCGCTGGAAGTACTGCAGGCTCTCATAGTCGTCCACATCGCTGCCGGCCAGAATGCGCTCCAGCCAGGGCGCGTCGATGGTGAACTCGTGCTCGCCGGTCTTTTCAATGGTGTAATTCCGTTCACCCACCGGCACCGCCTGGGGCACATATTCCGTCTCGTAGGTCTGCACCGGAGGCAGAGTCTGCAGCTTCTCCCACACAAGGCCGGGCAGGGTCTTGAGGCCCTGGTTCGCCGCGGCAGAGATAGGCAGGAATTCCAGGCCCTTGCCCTCGATGTAGCTGCGGAAGGCCGCGATCTGTTCCTCGGTGGCGATGTCGCATTTGTTGCCCAGCACGATCTGGGGCCGGGCCGCCAGTTCGGCGCTGAAGTTTTTGAGTTCCGCGTTGATCTTTTCAAAATCCTCCACCGGGTCGCGCCCCTCGCAGCCGGAGACGTCCACCACATGCAGCAGCAGGCGGCAGCGCTCCACATGGCGCAAAAAGTCGTGGCCCAGGCCCACGCCCTCGCTGGCGCCCTCGATCAGGCCGGGGATGTCGGCGGCCACAAAGCTCTGCTCCGGGCCCACACGCACCACGCCCAGCACCGGGGAGAGGGTGGTGAAGTGGTAGTTGGCGATCTTGGGCTTGGCCGCGCTGATGACGCTGATCAGGGTGGATTTGCCCACATTGGGGAAGCCGATCAGCCCCACGTCGGCGATCAGTTTCAGTTCCAGGCGCACCTCAAACTCCTGGCCGGGCAGGCCGGGCTTGGCGAATTTGGGGATCTGGCGGGTGGGGGTGGCGAAGTGGGTGTTGCCCCAGCCGCCCCGGCCGCCCTTGGCCACCACCACCGGCTCGTTGCCGGAAATATCCGCCATCACCAGGCCGGTGCTCGCCTCCTTCACCAGGGTGCCCCGGGGCACACGGATGACAAGGTCGGGGGCGTTCTTGCCACTGCAGCGGGCCGCGCCGCCGTTCTGGCCGGCTTCGGCCACATACTTGCGCTTGTAGCGGAAATCCATCAGGGTGGAGAGGTTGTCGTCGGCCACAAACACCACGTTGCCGCCCCGGCCGCCGTCGCCGCCGTCGGGGCCGCCGGCCGCCACGAACTTCTCCCGGTGAAAACTCACCGCGCCGTCGCCGCCCTTGCCGGCCTTGATGGTGATCTTGGCCACATCTACAAACATGGACATGTCGTTCTCCTTTATCCAGCCGACGGCTGGGTCATCGGGCGCAGCGCGCCCCTTTCAGTATTCCCGGCCCGGGCGCGGCTTAAAACCGCCCTGCCGGGAGAAGAAAAAGCCGCAGGGGCTGACCCCTGCGGCTTTGCAAACCATTACTGGCGGACGCTGACCTTCTTGCGGTCGCGGCCCATGCGCTCAAAGCTGACCTTGCCGTCAACCAGGGCGAACAGGGTGTCGTCGCTGCCCTTGCCCACGTTCTCACCGGGGTGAATGTGGGTGCCACGCTGACGAACCAGAATGTTGCCGGCCAGCACGAACTGACCGTCGGCGCGCTTGACGCCCAGACGCTTGGACTCGGAATCGCGGCCGTTCTTAGTAGAACCTACGCCTTTTTTATGTGCCATTGTGTTACAACCTCCAATCCTTAACCGTTGATCGCGGTGATCTCGACCTTGGTGTAGGGCTGACGATGGCCCATACGGCGGGCGCTGCCCTTCTTGGCCCGATAGGTGATGATGTTCAGCTTCTTGCCCTTGCCGTTCTTGACGACCTTGGCCTCGACGCTGGCGCCCTCCACGTTGGGAGTGCCCACCTTGGTGTCGCCTTCGCCGCCCACAGCCAGGACGTTCTCGAACTTGACAGTGGAGCCTTCCTCGGCGTTCAGCTTCTCCACGAAGACCACGTCGCCCTGCTGGACGCGGTACTGCTTGCCACCGGTAACGATGATCGCGTACATAGTTTTTGCCTCTCTTATACAAGTCTCGCTGGACGATAGGGCGGGTAGATGTTACACACCTCTTAGCTGCCCAAACCATGCGGCTTTAATACTATACCACAAACGCCCGCGGATTGCAAGGCTTTTTTGCGGGCAAACAGCCATTTTTTGCCTTTATCAGGCCATTTTTCGGGCAGTTTCCCCTGTAACATCCCTTCGCCCTGCCTGTGGGCAGGAGACGGTCTCATTCGGCCAGCACCAGCGCTTCCAGCTCGCCCACGTCGTCCAAAAACCAGTCGGCGTTCCGGCACATAAAGTGGCGGATGCTCTCCACAGCGCAGCCCCAACCGGCAAAAGCGAAGGGGACGCCGCAGGTTTTGGCCATCTGCCAGCCGGGCTTGAGGTCGTCCACCATCAGCAACTGGCCGGAGCCGAGCGCGAATCGCTCCATGATCTGCTTCAGCGGCCAGGGGGACGGCTTGCGCTTTTGCGGGCCCAGGTCCCAGCCAAAGACCAGATCCGGCTCAAAGCCAAAGTGCTTGCGATAATCCCGCCGGATGATCTCCTCCGTGGAATGGCTCACCGAGCACACAATCCCTCCTTGCTCCCGGTAACGCCGCAGAAGCCGATCCATCCCGTCAAAGGCAGGCGGGATATGAGCGGCCAGCCAGGCGCGCCAGACCTCCTCCTGGAATGCCGTCTCCTCATCGGTGAAGTGCAGGATATCCCGGCAGATGGCCTCAAACCCCGGATCAAAGTTGTAGGCGATAAACTGCTCCAAAGACCAATGTATCTCCGGCCGCAGTGTTTCCAATGCCTCCATGAAAGCCGGGTAATGGATGGTGGGCGTACTGCGCACCACCGTGTCGTCGTGGTCCAGTACAAGGCAGGAAAATTTAAGCATCGGCGCACGGCGCCTCCTTTCGCCCCTTTATCATCGCACAAACCGGCAAAAAAGAAAAGACCCCATGCACTTGCCTGACTTCGATTTCTTCCCCCCTGCTTTGTGCTGCAGGGGGCGGCCCACACATTTCCAGGCGCAGTGCCGCCGCTACCACAGCCTGCAGGCCGACGCGCTCTTACGCTTCGCCGCCAAACAAAAGGTCGGAAAGACTGGGACGGGTCGACGACCGCACCCTGCAAAGGTAAAATTCCCCGGACGCAGTCGCAAGTGTTGCGTTGTGTTCGCGTTTTCTCTCCCGGGCCCGCCCCTCAAACCATCGGCTCACGCTGCCCTGTCCGTTAGCCGCAACTGCCCCGCACCGCCGGCGTACCGTGCAGACGTTGTCAAAAGAGCCGTCCCCCCGCTCGCAGCCGCGAGGAGGCGACCCACCCTGACCGCGGCGTTAAGCGGGCAGCCGGCCCGATTCGCCGGCCTGCCATGCAGGCGCTGCCGAAAAAGAACCGTTCCTCGCTTGCGACCGTGAAAAGGCGGCCCGCCCTGGCTGAGGC
>DWYI01000047.1 GCA_019118765.1 Candidatus Allofournierella merdavium
GGCGACGAGGACTTCGGCATCTGGTATCTGGACGCCTCCGAGGACCCGGACAAGTACAACGGCAAGACCGTGCGCTTCACCGCCCAGGTCTGCCAGACCCCCCGGGTGGGCCAGGGCCAGTTCGTGCCCGGCCGCTTTGCCATGACCTGCTGCGTGCAGGACATTCAGTTTGTGGGCTTCCCCTGCAAATACGACGACGCAAAGAAGCTGGCCCAGCGCAGTTGGATCAAACTCACCGCCAAGGTGCGGGTGCAGTTCCACCCGCTGTTCGGCGGCAAAGGCCCGGTGCTCACCGCCCTGGAAGTGGAGCCCGCAAAGCCGCTGGAGCAGGATTTCGTCACCTTCAGCTGACCGGTCAAAAACGGCATTCCGGAAAAAGTGTTTGTGCCTCACGGGCAAATTTGCCTGGGAGGCACTTGATTTTTGTGTGAATTGCATAAAAATATGCGAGTATATACTACATAAATCGTCTACTATTGTCATAGATGGTTCAAAAAAGCGTGCGCATTAAGTGCAAAGTTACAAAAAAAGTTTGGCGGGGAAGTTTTATGCTGAAAAAGGGCGGGGGGTATGATATAGTAAAGTAAACAGGAGGAATTCTTGTCCCTCCTTTGCCAAAAAATAGCCTTTGGCAGGGCGGAAAGGACGGATCAACAGTGGAAACAGTAAAGTTGTTTGACGCGGAATGGAATCTGATGGAGATCGTTTGGGAGACAGCTCCTGCCACGGCAAGCAGGATCGCCGCCATTGCTGGCCAGCGGTTCGCCTGGGCCAAAAACACCACCTACACGGTGCTCAAGCGGCTGATCAGCAAGGGTGTGCTGGAGCGCAGCGGGACCGACTTTACAGTGACGCCGCTGGTGACCCGCCGCCAGATGCAGCTTGTGGAGCTGAACAACCTGGTCGAAAAGCGGTTTGGCGGCAGCGAGGCGGAGATGCTGAGAGTGCTGTACCATGACGGCGCTGCGGATCCTGCGCGACGCGAGTCACTGGTGCAAGTGCTGGGAGATCTGTGCTGACAGGGCATCCAACACCCAAAGGGGCCGGCCTGAAAAGGCCGGCCCTTTCCTTCGCCGCATTTCGGTTGAAAGGCGTGGCCCGGCGTGGTATACTTACACCGTAGCGCATTGTGACGCCGCCCCGGCGGGCAGACCGGCAGGGCGGCAGAGGGAGGAGAACATGGGATTGATTCGCCGCTTTTTATCCATCGGTCTGGGGCTCGCCGCGGGAGCCCTTGCCGTGAAGCTTCTGCGGGACTACAACGACGACGGCCACATCGAGGGCGAGTATGTGGAGGTGCCGCTGACCGAGGGCGACGAGGCACAGCCCGCCGCCGAAGAGCAGCCGCACCGCGCCCCCGCCGCGCCGGACGCCGGCCCCAACCCCAACCCGGTGGATCTGGGCGCGGCCCAAAAGCCCCTCACCGAAGACGGCAAGCTGGACGCCACCCGCATCGCCAGCCCCGAGGACTTCGGCGACTGGGACGATCTGGGCTGCCGCGGCTGAGCATCAGAAGGAAAAAGCCCCCGTGCGCGCACGGGGGCTTTGCTTTATAGAAAAAATGGGTCACAGCTTGGAATAGCCAAAGCTGTTCACCAGTGCGTCCAGCTTGATGCCGTTTTTGCAGTAGGGGCAGTCCTTGAACTCGTAGCTGGCATAGCCCGGCAGGTCGGCGGGGGAGAAGATGGACTGGATCTCCAGCCCGTCGATGGATTTCATGGTGCTGTACACCGCCGCCACTCCCTGCACGATGCCGCCGTAGTACTGCACGCACTCCACGCTCTTGTTGATGGTCTTGCCGGTGGCCACCGAGGCCATCAGGATCAGCACATGTTTGCCCTTCAGCATGGGCTGCAGGTTGTCCCGGAAGAGCAGCTGGCTGTTGGAGTTGTACTCCGGGCGGATCACATAGATGGACTGGTGGGCGTTGATGGACGCCAGGCCGCTGCGGGTCAGTTCCCGGGCAAGGCAGGCGCCGATGACCTGGGTGCCGTCCAGGCAGACGATGGTGTCGATCACCGTGCTGGTGACGTATTTCTGGGCCAGTTCCCGCGCCACCGCCTCGGCGTCGCTCAGGCGGGTCTTCAGGGTGGTGATGTCGATGTAGTAGTTGATGTGGCTGTGGTTGGTGGCAAAGTGGCCCTGGGCCACCTTCAGCGCCACCGCGCCGCTGCGGGAATACACTTTCTGCATACGCTGTTCCATAGGCTGCCTCCATGTTCAAAGGCGCTTTGCCCGCACCCCGGGCAAAACGCCTTTTTTTTAGAATACAATATTTTTGACTGAAAAACAAGACGAATTGTTAAAAATATATTGTACAAAATTTCCGTTCGCGAACAAAAAAACAGGGCCCCTGTGCAAGGGGCCCTGTTTGCAGGTCATTTCGCGTATTCCACCGCGCGGCTCTCCCGGATCACGTTCACCTTGATCTGACCGGGGTAATCCAGTTCTTCCTCGATCTTCTTGGTGATGGCCCGGGCCAGCAGCACCAGATGGTCGTCGTCCACCGCGTCGGGCCTCACCATGATGCGCACCTCGCGGCCCGCCTGCACGGCGAAGGCGGTCTCCACGCCCTCGAAGCTGCAGCTCAGCTCCTCCAGGTTCTCCAGCCGCTTGATGTAGCTTTCCAGGTTCTCGCGGCGGGCGCCCGGGCGGGCGGCGCTGATGGCGTCGGCGGCCATCACGATGAAAGCCAGCGGGGTCTTGGGCTCCACGTCGCCGTGGTGGGCCTCAATGGCATGGATGATGGCCGGGTTCTCCTTGTACTTGCGGGCGATCTCCACACCGATCTGGATGTGGCTGCCCTCGATCTCGTGGTCCAGCGCCTTGCCGATGTCGTGCAAAAGACCCGCGCGCTTGGCCTGGGTCACGTTCACGCCCATCTCGGCGGCCAGCAGGCCGGAGAGATAGGCCACCTCCAGCGAGTGATTCAGCACGTTCTGCCCAAAGCTGGTGCGGAATTTCAGCCGGCCCAGCAGCTTGACGATGTCCGGGTGGATGCCGTGCAGGCCCACCTCCATCACCGCGCGCTCGCCCTCCCGCTTCATGCTCACTTCCAGCTCGCGGCGGCATTTTTCCACCGTCTCCTCGATGCGGGCGGGGTGGATGCGCCCGTCGGCGATCAGGCGCTCCAGCGTCATGCGGGCCACCTCGCGGCGGGCCTGGTCAAAGCTGGAAAGGGTGATGGCCTCGGGGGTGTCGTCAATGATCAGGTCCACACCGGTGGCGGTCTCCAACGCGCGGATGTTGCGGCCCTCGCGGCCGATGATGCGGCCCTTCATGTCGTCGTTGGGCAGCGGCACCACGCTCACGGTGGCCTCGCTGGAATGGTCGGCCGCGCAGCGGGCGATGGCCTGGCCGATCAGCTCCTTGGCGATGGAATCGCACTCGTCCTTCAGGTTGGACTCGTAGGCGGCCACCCGCATGGCTTTTTCGTGGGTCAGGTCCTGATCCAGCCGGTTCAAAAGCAGCTGCTTTGCGTCCTCCTGGGTCAGGCCGGCGATGGTCTCCAGCTTTTCCAGCTGGCGGAGTTTCAGCTGCTCCAGTTCGTCCAGCTTGGCCTCCACCAGTTCCGAGCGCTGGCGCTGCTCCTCCTCCTTCTGCTCGAAGGCGGCCACGCGCTTGTCCAGCGCCTCCTCCTTCTGGTCCAGGCGGCGCTCCTGCCGGGAGAGCTCGCCCCGGCGCTCCTTGATCTCCTTGTCGGCCTCGGTCTTCATGCGAAGGGCTTCGTCCTTGGCCTCGATCACGGTCTCCTTGCGTTTCTGTTCGGCGGCCTTGATGGCGTCGTTCACAATGCGCTTGGCTTCCTCTTCAGCGCTGCCAAGCTTGGCCTCTGCGGTTTTGCGGCGATGAGCGGACCCCGCAAAAAAACAGACGACCCCGCAAACGACGGCTGCAACGACCGCCACCACGATGGTCAAAATGGGTGGCAATTGTTTCAACTCCTCAAGATAGAATGATATCTGAGATAACCGCCGGTCTGGGCTCGCCTGTTGCAAAAGGGCAAAACAAGGCCGTTATTTATAATTGACAATGAGCATACCAAAGAGGCCCTTGCGGGCCCTGTCATATAAATCGCACAGCGCCGGCCCTGAAACGCAGCGGGCCCAGCGGCAGATCATCAAATATACTTCTACTTTATTTTAATAAACGGTTTACAAATTGTCAAGAAATATTGACAGCCGCCCGAAAGAAGTATATGATAAGGGCACAGTCTTATCCCGCAAAGTGTCGAAGCGGACATGGGCGGGCAAAGGCGCGCAGCAGAGAGAGCCGCCGCTCCTTCCACGGGGCGTGCTGCAAGCGGCTTTGCGCGGCTTGCCAGGCCTACCACCGCCGAGCGCGGGGGCGAACCCCCGCCGGGCCGGGCCCGTTACAGCCCAAAACGAGTGGGCGCTTTGCAGCGCAATTCGGGTGGAACCGTGGAGTGTGATGCTTCATCCCGTGTGTTTTGCAACGGGGTGGGGCTTTTTTTCGTTTACAGGAGGTTTGAGAACATGATCAACGTAAATTTGAAAGGGGACGTGCGCCAGTACGAGGCGGGCGTTTCCGCCGCCGAGGTGGCCAAGAGCATCGGCATGGGCCTTTACAAGAGCGCCTGCGCCGCGAAGGTGAACGGCGAGGTGTGCGACCTGCGCACCGTTTTGAACGAGGACTGCACCCTGGAGATCCTCACCTTTGAGGACGAGGGCGGCAAGCACGCCTTCTGGCACACCGCCGCGCATGTGATGGCCCAGGCGGTGCAGCACCTGTTCCCCGGCGCCCACTTCGGCATCGGCCCGGCGGTGGAGAACGGCTGGTACTACGACATCAAGGCGGATCGGCCCCTGACCACCGGCGACTTCGAGGCCATCGAGGCGGAGATGAAGAAGATCGTCAAGGCCGACCTGCCGCTGGAAAAGCGGGTCATCACCGTGGAGGAGGGCCGCCGGCTCTTCGCCGGCCAGACCTACAAGCTGGAGCTGCTGGAGGAGTACGCCGAAAAGGGCTGGGAGCTCACCGTCTACCAGCAGGGCGACTTCACCGATCTGTGCGCCGGCCCCCACCTGATGAGCACCGGCGCCATCAAGGCCATCAAGCTCACCAAGGTGGCCGCCGCCTACTGGCGGGCGGACGCGAGCCGTGACAGCCTGGACCGCCTCTACGGCATCGCCTTCCCCAAGGCCAGCGGCCTGGAGGAGTACCTGCACATGCTGGAGGAGGCCGCCAAGCGCGACCATCGCCGCCTGGGCAAGGAACTGGAGCTGTTCGCTTTGATGGACGAGGGCCCCGGGTTTCCCTTCTTTTTACCCAAGGGCATGATCCTGAAGAACACCCTGATCGACTTCTGGCGCCAGATCCACCGGGAGGCGGGCTATCAGGAGATCAGCACCCCCATGATCCTCAACCGCAGCCTGTGGGAGCGCAGCGGCCACTGGGACCACTACAAGAACAACATGTACACCACCGTCATCGACGACACCGACTATGCCATCAAGCCGATGAACTGCCCCGGCGGCATGCTGGTGTACCAGACCCAGCCCCGCAGCTACCGCGACCTGCCCCTGCGCATGGGCGAACTGGGCCTTGTGCACCGGCACGAGCTGTCCGGCGCGCTGCACGGCCTGATGCGGGTGCGCTGCTTCACCCAGGACGACGCCCACATCTTCATGACCCCCGACCAGATCAAGGACGAGATCAAGGGCGTGGTGCAGCTGATCGACAAGGTGTACAGCCTGTTCGGCTTTGAGTATCACATCGAGCTGTCCACCATGCCGGAGGACCACATGGGCAGCCAGGAGGACTGGGACCGGGCCACCGACGGCCTGCGCAGCGCCATTGAGGAACTGGGCCGGGAGTACACGGTGAACGAGGGCGACGGCGCCTTCTACGGCCCCAAGCTGGACTTTCATCTGGTGGACGCCATCGGCCGCACCTGGCAGTGCGGCACCATCCAGCTGGACATGCAGCTGCCCGAGCGCTTTGAACTGGAGTACACCGGCGAGGACGGCCTCAAGCATCGCCCGGTGATGATCCACCGGGTGGTGTTCGGCAGCATCGAGCGGTTCATCGGCATCCTGATCGAGCACTTCGCCGGCGCCTTCCCCACCTGGCTGGCCCCGGTGCAGGTGGAGGTCATCCCCATCACCGACCGCCAGCACGCCTACGCCAAGGAACTGGAGGCGAAGCTGAACGCCGCCGGCATCCGGGTGGAGAGCGATCTGCGCAGCGAGAAGATGGGCTACAAGATCCGCGAGGCCCAGCTGAAGAAGATCCCCTACATGCTGGTGGTGGGCGACAAGGAGATGGAGGACGGCACCGTGGCCGTGCGCGCCCGCAAGGAGGAGAAGGGCGGCACCATGGATGTGGACGCCTTTATCGCCGCCATCCGCGCCGAGATCGACTCCAAGGAGCGGTAATTAATTTCAGGACAAAAGCGCGCTGTTCCCCGCAAGGGGAGCGGCGCGCTTTTTGCTCTGGGGGCCGGGCCCATCGCCGGCCGCGCTGACAGGCCGCGCTGGCGGGCAGTTTTTTACGCGCCGGAACCGCTGTTTCCCCCTGGGGCCCTGCGCGCACTGGCGTTTTGCCCGCCGCTTTTCCTTGCCCCGAAGTCGCGGTCGGGGTATAATAAAGGCAGATACCACCGCCCGCGGAAAAAAAGGAGGGAAACGCTTTTATGAACCTTTCGTTTTTGGGCGCCGCCCACGAGGTCACCGGCAGCTGTTATCTGTTGCAGACCGGCGGCTTCAACCTGATGGTGGACTGCGGCATGGAACAGGGCCGGGACATCTACGAGAACCAGCCCCTGCCCCTGGCCCCCGGCCAGGTGGACTGCATGCTGCTCACCCACGCACACATCGACCACTCCGGGCGCATCCCCCTGATGGTCAAGAACGGCTACAAGGGCCCGGTGTACACCACCGGCGCCACCACCGAGTTGTGCGGCATCATGCTGCGGGACTCCGCCCACATCCAGGAGTTCGAGGCCGAGTGGCGCAACCGCAAGGCCAAGCGCTCGGGGGCCGAGGAGTACCAGCCCCTCTACACCATGGAGGACGCGGAGGCCGCCCTGGCCCTGTTCCGCCCGGTGGATTACGGCGAGACGGTGGAGGTGGGGCCGAACATCCGCGCCCGCTTCACCGACGTGGGGCATCTTCTGGGCTCGGCTTCCATCGAACTGTGGGTCACCGAAGGGACCGAGACCCGCAAGATCGTCTTTTCCGGCGACATCGGCAACACCCATCAGCCCCTCCTGCGGGACCCCCAGCCCATCAAGGAGGCGGACTTCGTGGTGATGGAATCCACCTACGGCGACCGCAGCCACGGCCCCCGGCCGGACTATGTGCCCGAACTGGCCGCCGTGCTGCAGGACACCTTCGACCGGGGCGGCAACCTGGTCATCCCCAGCTTCGCGGTGGGCCGCACCCAGGAGATGCTCTATTTCCTGCGCCAGATCAAGGAACAGAACCTGGTAAAGGGGCACGACAACTTCACCGTCTATGTGGACAGCCCCATGGCCGTGGAGGCCACCCAGGTGTTCAAATCCAGCTGGGCCGAGTGCTACGACGAGGAGGCCCGCACCCTGGTGATGCAGGGGGTGAACCCCATCAACTTCCGGGGCCTCAAGCTTTCCTTGAGCAGCGACGACTCCAAAGCCATCAACTTTGACTCCGAGCCCAAGGTCATCCTCTCGGCCAGCGGGATGTGCGAGGCCGGGCGCATCCGCCACCATCTGAAGCACAATCTGTGGCGGCCGGAGAGCACGGTGCTCTTTGTGGGCTACCAGTCGGCGGGCACCCTGGGCCGGGCGCTGGTGGAGGGGGCCAAAGAGGTGAAACTCTTCGGCGAGACCATCGAGGTGCGCTGCAAGGTGCTGGTGCTGGCGGGGGTGTCCGGTCACGCGGACAACGAGGGCCTTTTGAACTGGGTGAAGAACTTCGACCCCAAGCCCCGCACGGTGTTCGTCACCCACGGCGAGGACGGGGTGTGCGACATCTTCGCGAATCGTCTGCGCTCAGAGTTGGGCCTCGCCGCCGTGGCCCCCTACAACGGCGCCCAGTACGACCTGGTCACCGGCAGCTGCCTTGCGGTGGGCAACACCCGGCGCATCGAAAAGGCCGAGACCGGCGGCAAAAAGCGGGAGAACCCGGTGTTCCGCCGCCTGCTGGACGCGGGCAACCGCCTGCTGCACATCATCAAGGCCAAAGAGGGCCACGCCAACAAGGAGCTGGCCCGCTTTGCCAGCCAGGTGGAAGCCCTCTGCGACAAGTGGCAGGACTGAGGCTGACGCCTTCCGAGAAACACCAAACACAAAAGGCCGTGGGGGGTGCCCCACGGCCTTTCCTTTATGCGAGTTTCGCCTCACGGCAGAAGTTCGGTGAGGATGCTGTTCTGCACCAGCATCCCCTTCGGGGTCAGGGCCAGGCGGTCGCCGTCAAAGAGGGCGTAGCCCGCCGCGACGCACCGGCGAATGAAAGCAAGGCGGCCTTCGTCAAAGGCAAGCCCGTATCGCTCTCTCAAAAGGGAGAGCCGCAGCCCATCGGCCAGCCGTAGCCGCAGCATGATGTAGTCCGCCCCGGTGCATTCGCCCTCCTCCGCGGGGGCCGCCCCGGCCAGGAACTCCCGGGTGCTGCGCCCGAAGGAAAAGCGCCGGCCCTCCATGCAGCTGGCCGCGGCGGGGCCCAGGCCCAGGTAATCCCGGCAGTCCCAGTAGATGAGGTTGTGTTTGCCCTCAAAGCCGGGGCGGGCGAAGTTGCTTATTTCATACTGGGCGTAGCCCGCCTTCGCCAGCCGCTCTACCGCGTACAGATAAAAATCCGCCGCCTCGTCCTCGTTCGGCAGTCCCGGCGGGGGATTTTTGCCGAAGACGGTGCCCGGCTCGATTTTTAACAGATAGGCCGAGATGTGCGCCGCGCCCCCCTCGGCCAGCAGGGCCAGGGTGCGGTCAAACTCCTCCCGCGTATACTGGGGCAGGGCCAGCATGATGTCGCCGGTGATGTTCTCAAAGCCGGCCTTCCGGGCCGCGGCCAGGGCCGCGCGGCTCTGGGCGGCGGTGTGGGGGCGGCCCAGCCGGGCAAGGCTTTCGTCGTTTGCCGTCTGCACCCCCAGGCTCAGCCGGTTCACCCCGGCGGCGCGAAAGCCCGCCAGCTTTGCCTCGTCCACCGTCTCGGGGTTCGCCTCCAGGGTGATCTCCGCGCCGGGCAGGGGGTCGGCGGCGTTCACCAGCCGGGCCGCCTGGGCGGGGGAGAGCAGGCTGGGAGTGCCGCCGCCGAAGTACACTGTTTCCGGCCGCCCGGGGCACATCGCCGCCATCCGGGCGATGAGGGCGTCCACATACTCGTCGGGCACGGCGCGGCTGGCCCCGGCGGAGTAGAAATCGCAGTAGCGGCACTTGGCCAGGCAGTAGGGGATGTGGAGATAGAGGCCGAAACGCATGGCGCGCCTCCTTTACACAAAGGTTTCACAGGCTATTATAAATTATTTTGATTTTGTTTACAAATCCCGCTATACTATAGGATATAATAGGGCAAAAGGAGGAATGATTCCATGAATGAACCCTATGGACCGGGCTTTGAGCCCGAAAACAATACATTTTACGCGACCCAGGGGCCGGACGGCGTGTTCAACACCCACGCCCGCTACGAGACCCTGTCGGAGTACACCGCCAAGACCTTCGGCTGGATGTTCGCCGGCCTGATGGTCACCTTCCTGGTGGCGCTGGCGGGCTACACCAGCGGCATCGGCATCCTGCTGCTGCGCAGCCCCATCCTCTTTTTGGGCCTGGCCATCGCCGAGATCGCGGTGGTGGTGGGCATGAGCGCCCGCATCCACAAGATCGGCGTGAGCACGGCGCGGGGGATGTTCTTCCTCTACGCAGCGCTCAACGGCGCGGTGTTCAGCTGCTACTTCTACCTCTACCAGATGTTCGACCTGGTGCTGGCCTTCGGCGCCACCGCCCTCTACTTCGGCATCATGGCCGCCTACGGCTACCTCACCAAGCAGGACCTGTCCGGCTGGGCAAAGCCGCTGTTCTTCGGTCTCATCGCCATGCTCATCGTCAGCGTGGTGGGCATCTTCATCGGCGGGGTGAACATCCTGCTGTGCTGCCTGGGCATCATCATCTTCGCCTGCTACACCGCCTACGACACCCAGAAGATCAAGGCCGCCTACTTCGCCTACGCCGGCAACCCGGAACTGGCGAAAAAGGCCTCGGTGTTCTCGGCGCTGGAACTGTATCTGGACTTCATCAACCTGTTCCTCTACATCCTGCGCATCTTCTCCCGCAGCCGCAACTGATCTTGCGAAAATGAAAGGGCCGCCCCGTCGGGGCGGCCCTTTTTGCGTGTATTTTCGGGGCGCTGCTGCGCAAGCACGGATGGCCGCGCGGGGCAAATCGCCCGGGGGCTCAGTTCTCGTCCAGCTTGAGCACGGCGGTAAAGGCCTCGCTGGGCAGCTCCACGCTGCCCAGGCGGCGCATCTTCTTTTTGCCTTCCTTCTGCTTTTCCAGCAGCTTTTTCTTGCGAGTGATGTCGCCGCCGTAGCACTTGGCCAGCACGTCCTTGCGCATGGCCTTCACCGTCTCCCGGGCGATGACCTTGCCGCCGATGGCCGCCTGGATGGGGATCTCGAACATCTGGCGGGGGATGTTCTCCTTCAGCCGCTCGGCCAGCCGGCGGCCCTTGGCGTAGGCCTTGTCCGCGTGCACCACCATGCTCAGCGCGTCCACCATCTCGCCGTTGAGCAGCATGTCCAGCTTCACCAGCTTGCTCTCTTTAAAGCCCTTCATCTCGTAGTCGTAGCTGGCGTAGCCCCGGCTGCGGCTCTTGATGGCGTCGAAGAAGTCATAGACGATCTCGCCCAGGGGCAGCTCGTAGTGCAGGTCCACCCGGTCGGCGTCCAGATACTTCATGTCGATCAGGGTGCCCCGCCGGTCCTGGCACAGGTCCATCAGGCTGCCCACATACTCCGAGGGAGTGTAGAGATGGGCGTCCACAAAGGGCTCCTCCTGCTTGGCGATGCGGGCGGGGTCGGGGTAGTCCGACGGGTTCTCGATGGTCAGCACCGTGCCGTCGGTGAGGGTGAAGCGGTACTCCACGCTGGGGGCGGTGGTGATCAGGTCCAGGTCGAACTCCCGCTCCAGCCGCTGGGTGATGATGTCCAGGTGCAACAGGCCCAGAAAACCGCACCGGAAGCCAAAGCCCAGCGCCGCGCTGGTCTCGGGCTCAAAACTCAAAGCCGCGTCGTTCAGCTGCAGCTTTTCCAGCGCGTCCTTGAGGTCGGGGTACTTGGCGCCGTCCACCGTGTAGATGCCGCAGAACACCATCGGCGTCACCTTGCGGTAGCCGGGCAGCGGTTCGGGGGTGGGGTTTTCCGCCAGGGTCACGGTGTCGCCCACCCGGGTCTCCCGCACGTTCTTGATGCTGGCGGTGAGATAGCCCACCTCGCCCGCCTCCAGCTTGTCGCAGGGCATCAGGCTGGTGGCGCCCATCCGGCCCACCTCCACCAGGGTGAACTCCGCGCCGGTGGCCATCATCCGCACCGTGTCGCCGGGCTTCACCGTGCCCTCGAACACCCGGATGTAGACGATAACCCCCTTGTAGCTGTCGTAGACGCTGTCAAAGATCAGGGCTTTCAGCGGCGCCGTCTCGTCCCCCTTGGGGGCGGGGATATCGGTGATGACCCTTTCCAGCACGTCCTCGATGCCGATGCCCATCTTGGCGCTCACCCGGGGCGCGTCCAGGCAGGGCAGGCCGATCACGTCCTCCACCTCTTTGGCCACCCGGTCGGGCTCGGCGCTGGGCAGGTCGATCTTGTTCAGGATGGGCACCAGCTCCAGGTCGTGCTCCAGCGCCAGGTAGGTGTTGGCCAGCGTCTGAGCCTCTACCCCCTGGGTGGAGTCCACCACCAGCACCGCGCCCTCGCAGGCGGCAAGGCTCCGGCTCACCTCGTAGCCGAAGTCCACATGGCCCGGGGTGTCGATGAGGTTGAACTCGTAGTCCTGCCCGTCCCGGGCGGTGTAGTGCAGGGTCACCGCCCGTGCCTTGATGGTGATGCCCCGCTCCCGCTCCAGTTCCATGTTGTCCAGCAGCTGGTCCTCCATCTGGCGCTCATCCACGCTATGGGTCTTTTCCAGGATGCGGTCGGCCAGGGTGCTCTTGCCGTGGTCGATGTGGGCGATGATGCAGAAATTGCGGATGTTCTTCTTCGACAATCAGGTCCCCTCCAAAAATCAGGTGTCAGATCACATTGTAGCCCATGCCGGCCAGCAGGTCAAAGGTCTTTTGGCCCAGAGCGGCGTCGGAGGTGCCGCACAGGTCCTTCAGCACGGTGATGGTGCTGGACAGAAAGGCCGAGTGCAGCACCACCGCGTTGCTCACCACGCAGATGTTGGTGACCACCCCGCACAGGGCAATCTCCTCCGGCTCGCCGCCGCACAGCGCTTCCACCGCCCCGGGCAGGTCCATGCTGCCAAAGGTGGGCTTGTCCACAAAGGCGACGTTCTCGTTGTCCATCGTCTCAAACTGCGCCAGGGAGCCGTAGAGATGCCAGCCCTCGCTGCCCGCGATGCAATGGGGCACCGGCAGAAAGCGGCCCTCCCGGGTGTTCAGATAATCGTCGGCGTGGGTGTCCCGGGTGAAGAGCACCTTCCAGCCCGCCGCCAGCGCCCGCTGCACCGCCTCCAGCAGCGGCTGTTCCAGCCGCTCCGCGCCGGCATAGCCCAGCGCGCCGTCCACAAAATCCTTCTGGTAGTCCACTACCACAAGCAGCCTGTTCATGTTCTTTCCTCCCGATGTGTCAAAAGGCCGTCTGATTCAGATAGTCCGCCAGGCCCACGGCCTCGCCGCCCCGCAGATACACCCGGGGCACCCGCAGCGCCAGCGCGCACATGATCTCGTAGGGGATGGTGCCCGCCTTGCGGGCCACCTCCTCGATGGTGTCGCAGCCCGGCCCGCCGAAGACGCAGGCCTCGTCGCCGGCGTCCACGCCCTCCAGCCCGGTCACGTCCACCATCAGCTGGTCCATGCACACCCGGCCGATCACCGGGGCGCTCTGGCCGTGGATGCTGCACACGCCTTTGTTGGTCAGGCTGCGGGGGTAGCCGTCGGCGTAGCCCACGCAGAGGGTGGCCACCCGCCGGGGACCGGGAGCGGTGTAGAGCAGGCCGTAACTCAGCGACTGGCCCGCCTCGATCTCCTTCACCTGGCTCACCCGGGCCTTGAGGCGCAGCACCGGGCGCAGGCCCTCGAAGTGCACCTCGTCGCTGGCATCGCAGCCGTAGAGGATGATGCCCGGCCGCACCAGGTCCATGCCCCACTCGGGGTGTTCGGTGAGGGCCGCCGAGTTGCAGCAGTGGGCGACGCCGATGGCAACGCCCCGGCGTTTCAGCCCCTCCAGCACCCGCACAAAGCGGTGGTGCTGGCCGGCGGTGTAGGCAATGTCTTCGGCGGCGTGGCTGTCCGCCACCGCGAAGTGCTGGAACGCCCCCGTCACATCGAGGCCCGGCAGGGCGCAGCAGTCCGCCAAAGCGGCCACGCAGGCGTCAATGTGCGCCTCGCTGCGGGCGTCAAAGCCCAGCCGGCCCATGCCGGTGTCAACCTTCAGGTGGGCCTTCACCCGGCCGCCGGCGGCCAGGGCCTTGTCGCTCAAAGCGCGGGCGTACTCGCCGCTGAACACCGCCTGGGTCAGGTCGTGGGCGATGAGATCGGCGGCCCAGGCGGGGTCGGTGTGCCCCAGGATCAGGATCTGCCCCGTCACCCCGCCGGCGCGCAGGTGCAGCGCTTCGGCCAGGCAGCTCACCGCGAACCACGCGGCCCCGGCGGCCTGCAGCGCCTGACACACCATGCCGTCGGCGTGGCCGTAGGCCCCCGCCTTTACCACCGCGCACACCTTTGCGGGGGCGGCGTGGGCCGCGATGAGTTTAAAATTGTGGGTGAGGGCGTCCAGGTCCACCTCGGCCCAGCAGTGCTTTTCAAACTCCAATGGTAACACCTCGCTTGCCGCCCGCTGGCGGCGAAATGGGCCGGCTCACCGCCGGGCGCTGCGCCCTTCGGTGCCGGGCAGGGGGGCCCAGCCGTCCAGGCCGGACTGCTGCAGCGCCCCCAGCATCTTCTGGCGGAAAGCCGGGTCCTTTTTGGCCATGCCGGCCACATATTCCTTCATCTCCTGGCGGCGGGTGGCGCCGTCCGCCGGGCAGGCGCTCTTCACCACCGGCAGGTCCAGTTCCTTCACCGCCCGGCGCACCTCGGCCTCGGTGGCCAGCACCATGGGCCGGATGAGATACAGCTCCTTGCGGCTCAGCCAGGTCACCGGCGAAAAGCAGCCCAGCCGCCCCTCGCCCCACAGGTTCATATAAAAGGTCTCCACCGCGTCGTCCAGATGGTGCCCCAGCGCCACCCGGCTGCAGCCCAGCTCCTTCGCGGTGTTGTGCAACAGGCCCCGGCGCATCTTGGCGCAGAGGGCGCAGGGGTTTTTCTCTTTGCGCAGATCGAACACCACATGGCCGATCTCGCTGCGGCGGATGTGGTATTCCACCTTGTATTCCGCGAACAGCTTTTCCAGCGGGGCATAATCGGCACTCGTGCCGCCGAACTGGGGGTCCAGGCTCACCGCCACCACCTCAAAGGGAATGCCCAGATACTCCCGCAGGCGGGCCAGGCCCACCGTCAGGGCCACGCTGTCCTTTCCGCCGGACACCCCCACGCACACCCGGTCCCCGGGGGCGATCATGCCATATTCCTGAATGGCCTTGCGCATCAGCCCTTCCAGACGCTGCACCCAGCCCTCACCTCTTTTATTAGTATTATAAAGCGCGCCCTTCCATAACCGGCGGGCAGGCACTCTGCGGCCATTATACCACACACAGGGCAATCTGCACAAACATCGCAAAATTTTTTGAAAAAACAGAAAGTGAGAGAACGAGAGAATGAAAGAGCATGAGAGAGAATAAAAGAGCGAGACAGGATTAAATCAAAATAATCGAAAAAAGTGCTTGACGCGGCTTTGCCTTTCGGGTATAATCAACCTTGCGCCGATGTGCGCCAAACTGCATTCACGCGCCTTTTGGCACGAAAAGAAAATCAGGAGGAACAGCAAATGAGCACTACTCTCGCCAAACCCGCCCAGACCGAGCGCAAGTGGTATGTGATCGACGCCGCGGGCAAGCCCCTCGGCCGCGTTGCCGCCAAAGCCGCCGTGCTGCTGCGCGGCAAGAACAAGGTCACCTTCACCCCCAATGTGGATTGCGGCGACCATGTCATCATCATCAACTGCGACCAGGCGGTGCTGACCGGCAAGAAGCTGGAAAAGAAGTACTACCGCACCCATTCCGGCTGGATCGGCGGCCTGAAGGAGACCCAGTATAAGACCCTGATGGCGGAGAACAGCGACAAGGCCATGTACGTTGCGGTGAAGGGCATGATCCCCGCCAACACCCTGGGCGCCAAGGCCATGACCCGCCTGCGCTGCTACAAGGGCGCTGAGCACGCCAACGCCGCCCAGAAGCCCGAAGTCTACGAGTTTTAATAGGAGGCAATAGAATATGTACGAGACGAAACCTTATTTCTACGGCACCGGTCGTCGTAAGAATTCCGTTGCCCGCGTTCGCGTCTACACCGGTACCGGCAAGATCACCATCAACGACCGTGACATCGACGATTACTTTGGTCTGGAGACCCTGAAGCTGATCGTCCGTCAGCCTCTGGCGGTGGCCGAGGTGGAAGGCAAGTTCGACATCGTGGTCCGCGTGAACGGCGGCGGCGTTTCCGGCCAGGCCGGCGCCATCCGTCACGGCCTGTCCCGCGCCCTGCTGCAGTACGACGAGAACCTGCGCCCCGCCCTGAAGAAGGCCGGGTTCCTGACCCGCGATCCTCGTATGAAGGAGCGCAAGAAGTACGGCCTCAAGGCTGCCCGTCGCGCTCCGCAGTTCAGCAAGCGCTAAACTTTATCAAAAGTGGTCAAAAACCCCGGAACTACGCGGTTTCCGGGGTTTTTCCTTTTCAAATG